>DASWQK010000279.1:0-6045 GCA_036403735.1 Pyrinomonadaceae bacterium | reverse complement strand
AAGAAAAGCGATGTTAAGAAAGGCCGCTTCTCGTTAGGTGATGAGGTGCTGAACCTGAATGTCGATAAGACCGCCGATGCTATTGTTTTCGTTCGTGGACACGGACAAAGACTGACAAAAGGAAAGACGGCCTTTACTCTTCTGGTAGGTGGAATGCCTGCGTATTTGAGAATGTCGATCGGGATTGTCGATGCGCATAGCGGCGAGCTCCTGCTTTACACGGATCCCGTGGCCGTCGGCGATCCTACAAACCCCAATGACAAGCGTTTGCGTAAGGCGATCGAGAAATCTCTCAAGAAGCTGCCTTCCGCGCCTTAAGACGATTCGGATTTTCCGGCTTTCAAATCCGCGTGCAGCAATCGATGAAACAAGTGTTCACCCGCTTCGCGACGCGCGGACAAACGACCCGCTTGATATGCGCGTGAATTTAGTCCGCGCTGCACTGACTCGCAGATACGCACGTCTTCCTGCTGAATCCGTTCGCCGACGTTGACGCTTTGCAGATTTCGTTCGCGCGCGCCGGCAGAAACGTCCGCAAAATAGAAATCGAAGATTACTTCAGTGCGATCGATCGTGATCGGCAGCACGAGATTCGTATCCAGAATCCCTTCGTAGTAATTCATCATGAAGTTCGGGTACAGCCAGTAATACAACGCGCGCTCGCCGCCGCGAACGGCGCTTACCTCATCGTGGGCGGGCGGTAGCCCGCCTCTAAACGAATCTGCAGCAGTCGAAACAATCGGACTGGATTGTAGACAGTAGCGCTCGCCGTTTTCGATCGTGTATTCGCTGTAGTCGAGTACACTGTCGAGCCCCTTGTGCAGGTGTGGCACGTGGTAACCGCCATCGAGATAGTTATCGACAAAAACTTTCCAGTTACAATTGAGCGTGTATCGCCGCCGTTCGAACCAGTGCAGATTATTTGGGCCGATAGCCTGAATTTGATCGATTAGATCGTGTCCAAGAAAATCTGCGAGCGATTGATTTCCTTCATTGGCAAGCCGCGCGAAGATCCATTTCTCCCATGTCGAGATCTCGACTGGCAGCAATCCATTCTCCGATCGATCGAAGCCACAGATGTCGTTAAAGTCGGGTGTTCCTTTCAACTCTCCTTCGAGTGAATAAGTCCATCCGTGATAAGGGCAACGCATTTGGTTGGCGTGGCCTTCAGCGTCGGTCATCACCGCTGCCGCATGATGGCGGCAGACATTAAAGAAGCCGCGCACTTCGTCGTCGCTACCGCGAACAAGGACAATCGGTTCACCGGCGATCTCAGTCGTTACATAGTCGCCGCGTTTGTTGAATTGATCAGCCCGCACGGCAACCTGCCACGAACGGCTGAAGACCGTTTCCTGTTCGAGACGAAAGACGCGTTCGTCTGTATACCACGCGGAAGGAATCGTCGAGGCTTCGGCGAGCGGGGTGTCCGGATCGTAGCTCTCGATGATTTCTCTTAGTAGCATTGTTATGCCTGATAACCGCAGAGGGCGCTGAGTGTTAGCTGAGGAGCGCGGAGTGTTACCGCTGCGAAGAACTCTGGAACCTCTGCGGTTAAAGTTCTACAAAACCGGTGTCGCCGTCTTGTGTTTCGGATTATAGAAAGGCGTCCTGGCGACGCGCGCACCCACGCGATGCCGCACGGCTTCGACCGTGACCTCGATCTCGACGTTCGAACCAGGTTTTGCGAACTCGCTCTGCAAAGTCGCGAGCCCGATCATCTTTTTCAAAACCGGTGACCAGGTCGTCGAGGTCGCTTTGCCGATTTGCTTGCCGTTTTTGAAGACGGGCACCGCAAGCCGCGAGGCGATCGCAGAGACGGCCGGTGGTAAACCCACGGCCTCGTAATATCGCTCAACTTCGATCCAATCGACTTCGAGGCCGACGATCTGTTTCCGGAGGGCGCGTTTGCTTTCGCGCACCAGGGCCTGCTGTCCGACGAAAGTGTTCTTGTCCAGATTCACCAGGCGATTGAGTCCCATCTCAAACGGCGAATACTTTTGCTCATCAATCAACGCTTTCTTGCTGCTGTTGAAATCGATATCGATCAAGAGCAACCCGGCTTCAATACGCACGACATCGAGCGCCAACATGCCTGCGGGCTTGATATCAAACGGACCGCCGCCTTCCACCAGTGCGTCCCAAACCCGCAGCGCGTCATTCGCATCGACCCAAATCTCGTAGCCCAGGTCGCCCGTGTATCCGGTTCGCGAAATATCAACCGGTACTCCGGCAATCGATCCGTGGGTGACGCGAAAGTATTTTAGATTTTCGATCTCGGCGTCGGCGACCGATCTCAACAATCGCCCCGAAGTCGGACCCTGCAATGCTAACGCCGCCACGCTCTCAGAAATATCTTCCAGCTGTACCTCGAGCCCGATCGAATTTTGCGTCAACCAGCGCAGGCTGGGATCTGCCGCCGTCCAGCGATAAACGTTTTCTTCCAGTCGCGAAACTGTCCCATCGTCGATGACTTTCCCGTGTTCGTCGCACCATGGCGTGTAGACAACCTGGCCCACTGAAATCTTGCGCACGTCGCGCGTGATGATCCGATCGACAAGACGCGTCGCGTCCCTGCCCGTCAGGCGATATTTGAAGAGGGGCGAAATATCGATTAGCGCGGCCGCGTTGCGAATCGCGTTGTATTCATGATCGTGATGTGTTTCGTAGGCGCTGACCGTGTAGTAACCGGACCATTCGCGATAGTTCAGGCTCTCGCACAGCGCGAGCGTTCGTTCATGAAATGGAGTTCCAATCGGCATGGTTGGTTGCGCAAGCTAACAGCTTGCGTTACGCGTTGTCAGGGTGAGCGATTATAGTTATGCTGACAACAACCGAGCAAGAAGAACTAACTGACCCCCGCTTGATAGAGGTTTTACGAAAGAGGGGATTTTATGAAGAGAGCATTCGAAATCAATCGCGCTATTGCCGGTGCGATCATTTCGCTCGCAATCTTTGCGGGCGCCGCATACGCGCAAAAAACTAATCCAAAAAAGATTGCTGAGGCGTCACGCGATGCGCAGAAAGCCGCGGACGCGTTCACTGAAATCATGAATGTGCCCGAACGCGCGATTCCGCAGAGCCTGCTGGACAAAGCGGAAGCCATCGCCGTTTTCCCGGGCGTTATCAAAGCAGGCTTCATAGTTGGCGGTCGCGGTGGTCACGGCATGATCAGCCGGCGAGTTAAGGGCGGATGGAGCGCGCCCGCCGCTTTTGATCTGGGCGGCGGGAGTGTTGGGTTGCAGATCGGTGCCTCGAAAACTGATTTCGTTTTGTTATTCATGAATGATGATGCGCTGGGGGGCTTGCTCAAAGACAAATTCGAAATCGGAGGCGAAGGCAGCGCGGTTGCTGGTCCAGTCGGGCGCACCGCGGCCGCTTCGACCGACGCGCTGTTAAGGGCGCAGATCATTTCCTATTCGCGCAGTAAGGGACTATTCGCCGGCCTCGAGATCAAGGGCGTCGTGATCAAGCCGGACGACGACGAGAATATGGGTGTCTATGGAACCCGATCACGCGAACTCCTGTTGCCGGGTTCGGCCATGACTTTGGCGAAGATGCCCGCGGCCGTGCGGATTTTCCCGCGCACCTTGGCGCGATATTCGACGAGGCATTAGGCTGGGAGCGCAGGCATCCCTGCCTGCGGTTCACCGGCATCTTTGCCGGTGGTTTTGATTCGAGATTATTTTGAATGAGGACAAGCATGAAAAGAATCACCAATCCGCTTTTTGTATTCATCGCAATCGCCTTTCTACTCAGCACCACATCGTTGCTGAACGCACAAACCAGTCGCGAACGCAACACCAAGAAAGCGCGAGAAGCGGCGGCGCAATCAGATAAAGCCGCGCGAATATTCAGCCAGATCATGGCGACGCGCGAGAAATCGATCCCGCATGACTTGCTCGATCGAGCCGAAGCCGTGGCGGTTTTTCCCAGCGTGTGGAAAGGCGGATTCATCGTCGGCGGTCGCGGCGGCAGCGGTGTGATTAGCCGTCGCGTAGCGGACGGTTGGAGCGCGCCGGCGTTTTTCGATCTTGGAGGCGGCAGCATTGGCTTGCAGATCGGGGTCGCTTCGACCGATTACATTTTGTTGTTCATGAACGAGCGCGCGGTCGATTCTTTGTTGAACGATAAATTCGAAATCGGCGGTGAAGGGAGCGCCGCGGCTGGGCCGGTCGGTCGATCGGCGAGCGCGTCAACCGACGCGAGACTCAATGCGCAAATTCTTTCTTATTCGCGCAGCAAAGGCGCGTTCGCCGGACTCGAGTTGAAAGGCGTGGTAATCAAGCCCGACAACGAAGACAATCTGAAAGTGTATGGGATGACTGCCCGCGATATCCTGACTGGCGCGAATAAAATTTCGATGAGCGAAATGCCTGAAGGCGTGCGGATCTTTCCAGAAACACTGGCGCGGTTTTCAAGGCGAAGATAAGACGCTAGTCGTGCGAAAAGTATTCGAGTGGTCCTAATTGGCCAAAGCCATTCGAAACATGTCCTTCGTTGAAATTGTGACGTCCCGCCTGAGCAATTTCGGGGCCCCCGGCGTTAGTTGAGCCAGGGCGGACAACCGCGACGTGTCCATGTCCCGACCCGGTATTCTTCCACATTACGACTGCGACTCGTCCAGTATTTGCCGCGTCCTGGGCTTCTTGTGGCGTACAAGACTCCCAGCCAAATTGATTCCGGCCGTGATTTCTCATCCAGTTAACGCCACCATTGATGTTGATTTCGCTCGCGTGTGGAGCGAAAGGTGCCGCGATGTTTCCTGAACTGTCGATCCAGTGTGGGATTTCCGCGCCCATTGCGCGGCTTACGTCCCAGGCGAAAATGTTGCAGTAGGTGTTCCCGTCGCCGGGCAGATAACGTGGGTTGTTTCCGACCGCAAATTGATTAATCAACTGAGCATATATAGCGCGGTCTCGCTGGCCGGGGGCGTTTGTGAGCGGAGGGTGATTGTAATCGGCACGGTTCGTGGTAAAAGTCCCCGGCGCCGGGTGAATACCGTCATAAGTTTCGGTGTGCCCAGGCGCAGGCGTTGGCGGAGGTGAAGGCGCGGTGCTGGGAATATTGAGTTTCTGCCCGACCTTAATCACATTGGGGTTCTGAATTTGCTGATTGGCGTGCAGCAGATCCTGGACGCTGATTCCAAAATGCGCCGCGATCTTTGACAGCGTATCTCCTGGTTCGATTTCGTAAATATCAGTGATGCTAGGCATGTGTTCTCCTTTTTGATGTTTGGCGCCGCCAGCGACTTGCGCGCAGGAAGAATTCTTCTTTCATCGCCGAGATTAAGAAGCGTGAAAGACAAAAGAGTTCGTCAAAGAATGTCTTGCGATCAAGTGTGAAGGCCGTTTGCTCTGACCTTTGAAATACTTTGTTAACGAGGCTCTCGGCAGTCCGTCCTGAACCTGTCCTAGCCGAGCGCTTTCATGAACTTCTTAAAGTTCTGAAGTCTCTCGGCAAGACCGTGCGTCCCACCATTGACGGCCCTGGTAACTTTCGTCACGGTGGCGTCGTCGGCGCCTTTATCACAGATGGCCCAAATATTATTTGAGTTAAAGAAGAAGGCTGCGGAAGCCAGAGGATACTTGGTCGCTACCAGGTCAGGATTGGCGACACAGTCTTCACCTACAAACTTGGAAAAACTGGTGTAGTTATTCTTGCCGGTCAGTTGTATATAGCCGCGGCCGCGGAATTTAAATCCGTCGCCGGACGCTTCATCACCATTCCCCATTCTGTTGGCATAGACTCTGCTGCCCAGCTTCGCCGGGTTGTGCGCGTAGGGCGTTGGGTCAATGCCTTTAAAGTATTTGGGAAATATTTGGAGCATCCGCGGGGCGCTGTAGTTTAAGTTTTCAACCGTAGCCGTGAAATTATTGGACTCCAGGGCGCATTGAGCGAGAAAGTGGGCCAATCTAAGATTCGTCGTGATGCCGAAATCGGAAGCAGCCGCGGGAATCTGAGCAATCACATCCGCCGGAACTTTTCCGGTAAGACCGCCAAGGTTCAATCCGCAGGCCGCGGCGGGAGTCGCACTCACCGCGCTGG
>DASWQK010000278.1:0-4930 GCA_036403735.1 Pyrinomonadaceae bacterium | reverse complement strand
TGTGATTGATTGTCCGTTTCGAAATCTTCTGCTTGCGTGGGAAAGGAGAGCACGTCGGTGGCGTAGTTCTTACCGCGAAATTGGCCGTTGAGTTTCTTGATCGCAGCGTCACTGACGAAGACAATCGTTACCGATTGTTTGGTCGAATCAATTGCTTGTAACCCGCGCTCTGCGAACTCGCGCCACTCTTGCGAATTCAGCTTGCGGAGCCGTTGTCGGTTGATAAGCTCGATCATTGCGTCATAGGTTTAAGCTCCGTTAGGAGCATAATGTTTATAGAACGCCCGGCTCAAAAAACAATTCAAGCTCCGTCGGAGCGAAATACACATCACGCTCCGCTGGAGATGGAATGGATCAAAATAATAGCTGAGGAACTATAAACATTTCGCCTCTAACGAGGCTAAACCCCTACATCTCACTCTTCTTGGTATGTGTCTCGTAGGCCTTAATGATCATCTGCACCAGCTTGTGACGCACGACATCTCTGTCGCTGAAGTAAACGAATTCGATGCCGTCGATGCCGGCCAGCACTCGTTCAGCTTCCACCAGGCCGCTCCGTTTTCCCGTTGGCAGATCGATTTGCGTAACATCGCCGGTGATCACGGCCTTTGATCCAAAACCGATACGCGTCAGAAACATCTTCATCTGTTCGCTGGTAGTGTTCTGCGCTTCATCGAGAATCACAAAGGCGTCCGACAAGGTTCGTCCACGCATGAACGCGAGCGGCGCGATCTCGATTACCTGTTTCTCCAGTAAACGCGTCACGCGTTCGTAATCAACTAGATCGAAAAGCGCGTCGTAGAGCGGGCGCAGGTAAGGATCGACCTTCTCCTGGAGATCGCCGGGAAGAAAGCCCAGCTTTTCTCCTGCTTCAACTGCGGGGCGCGCGAGCACGATGCGGTTGACTTGCTTCTGCATCAAAGCCTGCACGGCCATGGCCACGCCTAAATATGTCTTGCCGGTTCCTGCCGGGCCAATGCCGAACACGATGTCCCGTTGTTGAATGACCTCGACGTACTTGCGTTGCATCGCCGACTTCGGCGCAACTTGTTTCTTGCCCGCCGGACTGAAGCGCGAACGCGTGAAGTAATCACGCAGGCTGTAAGCTCGATCCTCGGCAATCTGCGCAAATGCTTCCCGCAGTTCCTTGTCGGTGAATTGCCGGCCTTCAGCGAACAGTTCAGAAAAATCCCCAAGGATGCGCTCGACTGTCTCGACGTCTTTCGGATCGCCGTCGACATTCAAACTATGACCGCGCCCGTTGATTTGAACATCGAGCAGCGACTCGAGGTATTTAATGTTTTGGTCGTGAACGCCGAAAAGCGTTTCCAGTCCTTTGGGTGGAAGCTCGATTTGTTTCAACTTACGAAGCTATCTCCTGGAGTTTTGATGGCCGGACGGAGGGTATAAGCGACGAAAATCTCTTTCGCATAAGTATGCATCGGACGCTACTACACGAAGGGACGAGTGTCAAACATCCTGGATGTTCTTCGGATTACCGCACAGTAACATCGTAGCCCTGCCGCAAACCGAGGACAAATTTTCCCCAACGGCGTTTGAAGGCAGTCATGTCTCTGACCGCCAACACGCGCACTAAAGTTTTGTAGCCGCTCGCATCGTCCTTTTGGTGATTGACGAATTCGCGATAGTACTTGACGAGTAAGCCGCGCTGTTGCAGGTAATAGCAAAGATAACGTGACTGGCCGTAGTTTGTGCCTTTGTCATCGTCATAGAAGGCGCGCGAACTAAGCGACATCAGATCTTTGAAAGATGGCACAGTCCCCGCTTTGATTGCGGCCTGCAGGCCCGGCAGACGCCAGTTGGTGTAGCCATGAATGTGGCCGTTGACCTCACCGCTCTGTTCGTAAAGCGAGCCCAAACCTTCGTTCAGCCACGGCGGGCAATCGGGAAAGTTCGCTTCGACAAACGGATGAACGATCTCGTGGACCAGAGTGCCACCGCCCGTCGAGATGTTCATGATCAGGGCCTTGTGCCTGCTCGAGTAATAACCGTACGGCGTCGTCGGTTTTTCGCCAAACAAAGCGAGCGCGTTTCTTTCATAAGAGGCCGAGTCTTTGAACAGCCAGATGTCGAGAATCTCTTTCGGGTCTTTGGTGAAATAATCCTGCTTGAGTCTGTCGACGGCCCACTTAACCGTGTGCTCGGAATGAGCTTTGACGACGGCTTCGGATTCATCGCCGACAACTACAAACGGTGGTTGAACAACAATGGTGAATTCCGCGGATGGCAACTTCTTCTTTAGCTCTTCCACATGACGAGCAAAGTCCGAGTCTGGTTGAGTTGCGGATGACTTGAAGGTGGTCGCCGCCGGCGTCTTAACATTTGCGGCTGGCGCTGAGTTCAGTCGATACAGCAGGCCCAGAACGGCGAGAGAGATAGCAGCCAACAACAGGAACGTTAGCCGCTTGATCATTGTCGATCTTGCGTCTTCAGGAGAATCGAACACCTAATTTCAATTAGACGCGTTTCAACTTACCCGGTTCCCACCTTCAGGAACCTTCGTACGTTTGGGCCAATCGGCCATCAATGAAGATGCGATACGTCTGCGGCCGAAATCCGGCCAGAAAGAGTTTCCGCTTTTTCTCAATGATGATTTGGTGTTGCTCTTGCACTCCCACCGTGAATTCGTATCGCTTGGTCAGGAACAGTGAGAGCATTCTGAAGTCCTTGACGACCGGCTGGCCGTCAACTTTGATTTCCAGGTTGCCGGCGAATTGATCGAACGAGAATTCCACCCGATGCTTTTCGGCGGACCCAACTGTGAAGCTGAATTGCATGGAGGCTAGTCTATCTTGATCACATGAATGTCGTGAGCTTCGAAGTGCTTACGAAGTCTTTCGGCGAGCTTCGTGGCTGCCAGGCTGGTGGGCCAGCAGTATATCTCGATCTTCAGGCCTTTGTGTTCGTTTACAATATTCTCAATTGTCTCCTTAAAACTTCTGAATGCTAATCCGCGCCGGCGATGTTTTGGCAAAACACTGGCGTCGGCCAAATACAGACACTCCCAGGTTACCGGACGTTTTTTTACTTCATCGAATAGCTGCCGCTCCAGCCCTCCGATTTCGCAACGTATTTCCTGGCTCTTTGTTTGATGTTCGTCGGTCTGTGCATCACGGATCCGCTCGATCAAATGACGCGGGACGGGGAAGAGAAAAGTGCTGCCGACCACCACTCGACCAAGCTTTATGACTCTCCAGCAGCTGGGAATGTTCTTCAAAATCCATTTGATCGAGCCTGGGTCAGTAAACGACGCGATTTCCGGGTACTCCTGTTCAATGTCAACCGCCCGATAAATATCCTCGATCCGCAGACCGCCTCGCTTGGTATGGAAGGTATATTCGAGTTGTTCTTGTCTGACGGGCCACTTCAGCGCAGAGGCGCCCCAACAGTACATCGCAGTCAGGAAGAGCCAATCAACCCAATTGCCGTCGTAGTATCCCAATGTATAGGTTGCCGGAAGCTTTTCGGTGACGGTGAAGGCCAGGGTAGCAATCGCGTCAATCGCGCTCGCCGCGCAAAGATAACGTATGCACTGTTGAAGTGGATATGGAATCTGAGAGTTCTCGCCGATGACCAGACCGATCGCCAGGATCAGACTTGAGAAGGTCAAGAAGATATAAATGAAGTCAGTAGCGATTACCCACGGTTTGATCGAATCGTGGTTCACGCGCGCGGCGATCCACGTGGGAAGCCCAGTGAGAAGCAGACTCACCGCGATCGGAATCAGAACCTTCGTGAACGGGCCGATCGCAGGCAAGATGCGTCGCCGAAGCGATCTGAAAATCGTCAGCAGGGCGATCAACCAAAATAAGTCGGATGCCAGGTAGAATATGTCGCTCCACCAGGGATAGGGGACGTCGGCGATGTGAATCGAGGCCCAGGTCCATATTGGTTGGCCGATTGCCCATGCGGCCAAGCCAATGCAGATCCAGATCGAAGGAATGGCGGGGGATGCTTTCGGGCTCTCGGCCGTTTTCCAAATTCGCCAACCAGCAAAAATTGCACCGGCCAGCGCTTGGACTCCATAAATGTTTGTTGCCTTGTGAAGAAGAGAGTCTCGCGCTGGATCAAGCCACGACACGAAAAGGAGCGCCGACAGCCCGACGTATAAGCCAAAGAGAAAGGCTTTGCTCGTGTCCGAGCCCATATATGACTCGATCTTGTGAGGACGTGGCATCAGGTCATTTTTCCAGTCGACAAAAATTGCAGAGGATGTCGAGAGCTTCGAGTAACAAGAAACCTCCCGGGGAGATTCAAGACTAAAGGCTTTTCACTTCACGATCGGATGAAGAACGTGGAGTGCCTGCATGCTAACCGTTATTGGCGCGCTTTATGCCAGTTCGCCGTTGGCGAATTCTAGCATCTAAATTTACCAATCGGAAGAACTATCAGCTCCCTGAGTAAGTTAGAAATTGTTCTTCAGCTTTACTTCACTCGGGGATCCGGCTTCACCACCAGCGGCGCTAATTGACTCTTTCCAGCAACAGTCAACTTAACGGTATAAGTTCCCGGAAGCACTAGCTGACCTCCGCGACCAAAGCCACCACCGCCTCCTCCTCCTCTTCCGGTTGCTTGTGGCGGAGTCGCACGGAAATCCCAAAACCATCGATGCATCCCGGCAGTTGCCGGCAAGGGCTCAGGAATCCGCGCCCAGTACGGCGGATAGTTAAGTCTGGCAGGATCGACCGGCGGGAATTTATCCTCGCTCGAATAGCGGCGAATCACTTCTCCAGATGGATCGAGGATTTCAATTGTCACTGGTCCACTTGCGTTTGTCTTCAAGTAGAAATCGATCATCGCACCCGTCGGCGAGTTATCGGCCAGCGGCTCATCGCGCGGCATCGGCGTGCCGTTATCGCCTCCAGCGATGATTTCCATCGCGTCTGCCGGCTGAAAGAGAATCGTATCG
>DASWQK010000277.1:0-3717 GCA_036403735.1 Pyrinomonadaceae bacterium | reverse complement strand
CAAGCATTCTTGGGCGCGGTTTCGTTCTTTCTGTGAGCGGGCCGCGCCTGTTTTGTGTCCGTTTTCTAGAATTTGAAATCTCGAATCTGAAATAGACCTGTTTCTGACAATGGTAATTGCGGTCATAGGCGCCCAGTGGGGCGACGAAGGTAAAGGCAAGATTGTCGATCTGCTCGCGGAGCGGTTCGACGTCGTCGTCCGCTATCAGGGCGGCCACAACGCCGGACACTCGGTTCAGATCGGTAATCAATCCTTCGTGCTTCACCTGCTGCCCTCCGGCATCGTTCACCAGGGCAAGACTTGCGTGCTCGGCAACGGCATGGTGATCGATCCGAAAGCGTTCTTCGAAGAAGCCGATCGATTGATGGGCCAGGGCATCACGGTCACGCCGGAGCGTGTGAAAGTGAGTTCCCGCGCGCACTTGATCCTGCCGTATCACCGCGCGTTGGATCACACAAGTGAAGAGCGTCTGGGAAATGAGAAAGTCGGAACGACCCTGCGCGGTATCGGTCCGGCTTATGAAGATAAAGCAGGTCGGCGCGGGATTCGCTTCGCCGATGCGCTCGTCCCCGAAGTTCTGCGCTCGCGCATTGAACGTAACCTCGAAGACGCCAATCGAATTATCGAAGCTTATGGCGGACAGCGACTCGAAGCCGGTCCGATCATCGAAGAAACATCGGCCGTCGTCGAACGCCTGGCCCCGTTCATCTGCGACACCAGTCACTTTCTCAATCAGGCCGCGGCCCGCGGAGAATCAATTTTGCTCGAAGGTGCACAGGCGACTTTGCTCGACGTGGATCACGGAACCTATCCGTTCGTTACTTCGTCCAGCACGGTCGTTGGCGGCGCGTTGGTGGGAACCGGTTTGGCGCCAAAACATCTCGCGGGCGTGCTCGGCATCGTGCGTACCTACACGACGCGAGTTGGCGAAGGCCCATTTCCGACTGAGATGCTCGAGAGCGAAGCTGAGCTGGGCCAATTGATTCGCGAACGTGGGCGTGAGTATGGCGCTTCGACCGGCCGGCCCCGTCGTTGTGGCTGGTTCGATGCTTTCGCTACGCGCTATGCGGCAGAGATAAACGGCTTCTCTTCGGTGGCGCTGACCAAGCTCGACGTGCTCGATGCGCTCGATGAAATCAAAGTGTGTGTGGGCTATAACCTGGACGGGAAGAAGTGCGATTCCCTGCCCGCCGTATCTCAGGATCTTCGCCGCGTCGAGCCCGTGTATGAAACGCTGCCTGGTTGGAAATCATCGACGCTGGGAGTAACTGATCTGAGCGAGTTGCCGCGCGCCGCCCGCGAGTACATCAACTTTCTTTCAAACCACATCGGCGTGCAAATCGGACTCGTCTCGACCGGACCTGAACGCACGCAAACGATCATCGTACGCGAGTCAGCGCTGGCGAAGTGGTTGCGCGGCTAAAGCGTGCCTGGTGCTTTGTACTTAGTCTTTCGACTCCAGCATTCTAAAACAGGTTAGAAGTTCCATTACCGAACGAACCAAGTACAAAGCACCAAGTTCCAAGTACAAAAGCTGTTAACTTGAAACTTCAAACTTGAAACCTTAGACTGCTTTCACAAAACAAACGTGGGCCGATAGCTCAGTCGGTAGAGCAACTGGCTTTTAACCAGTGGGTCGCAGGTTCGAGTCCTGCTCGGCTCACCACTAATCAAAAAGGCGGGTGACTTTTGTCGCTCGCCTTTTTTGAATCTGAAAAATGTTTCTCTTCCTAAAGCGCAAAAAAGTTTCGGATACGTCGCAAGAGATCGCCTTGATGATCGCGCATGCGCGCCCGTTTGGCTTCTTCATTCAGGTTCTCACGTGCGGCGTCTAACTCTGCGGTTCGTCTCGCCAGCACTTCCGAAATGTCTTCCGCGATTTGCGGCCGGCTGCGCAGGATGTCATGGAAGGCGTCTTTGTCCACCCGATAACATTCGACGTCACCCAGCGCGATCACAGTCGCCGAACGCGGCGCGCCGGTCATCATTCCCATCTCACCAAAGAAATCGCCGGCGTGCAGCGACGCAATCGTTTCGCTCAGCCGGCCATCCACTGACACACGGACTTCAGCATCGCCGCGCGTGATTAGATACAGCCAGTGCGCCTCCGCTCCTTGTCGCGTCATCGCTTCGCCGCGCACGAATGGCGCAATCCGCAGCCGAGCGGCCAGCGCGCGTCGCTCGTCATTGGTGAGGCTCTGAAACAACTCGACTTGTTTGAGGGCGGCACCGCGAGTCTCGATTTCCGCATCGTGCTTCCGCGCCGCCCGCAATTCGTCTTCCTCTGTCAGGAACAATGAGTGAGCCGGGATCGAGAGGGGAATATTGGCGCGATTCAAAGCGGAGTAGATCCGCGTGCGGACGACTGAGTTCGTCGGATCGTCAACGGCGAGATCAGTGAGCCAGTAGCGCACGGCGTAACTGCAATAACTTTCCTTGAAATCCATCAGCACGCAGTTCGGGGGTGGCTGGGCGGCGACGGAATCAATGGGTTCGGCGCGCAGGGCGGTTTCGACGGTCTCGATTACCTGGGTTGGTGAATAGCGAAAGTCGATGTTGAAGTAGACCCATTGACGATGCTGGCGTGGCTGTCCCGCGCGCCGGCCGAGCACGGTCACCTGCGATTTCATCAACGCACTGTTGGGAATCACGATCGTGTCCCAGTTGCGCGTTTCAATCGCCGTATGCCGCCATCGTACTTCTTTCACTATGCCCTCTTGTCCGTCAACTTTGATGCAGTCGCCCACCCCGAACGCGCGCTCCAACTGCAACGCCATCCCGCCCATCATGTTGCCGAGTGTGTCCTGAAAAGAGAGGCCAATAACGGCCGTCAGGACGGCAGAGGTGGCGACAATCCCGGTAAGATCGGTGTCGTGAGAAAGCACTGCGATCGCGGCAACGATGTAGGTGAGCGCGAGCAAGAGGTCACGCAGGATCCGCGGCGGCTTCAGGCGCAAGGCATCGAGGAAAACTTCGAAGACGATCACTCCGCCAATGTTCACGAACGCAAACCACTGCAGGATCAGTGCGCTCCACCGGACCCATTTATAAGCAGAACGGGTTGGGGAAACTCCTAATGAGAGCAGGGTGGCCGCAACCATGAACCCTACCGCGGCGGCGGCGAACAAGAGCAATGCGGCGCGAATCCGCGTGCGCTCAGACGGTTTCAAGGCGAACAGAATTACCGCCGCGAGGATGAAAACGAGCAGCACCCATGGCAAGGTTGGTCCCATGTCAGCTGCTATCTGTAGTTGCTGCCAAAAGTTCATTAGTTAATCAATGAGCGCAAATTGTGTGTCGCCTGACGAGGCGGATTCTATCACGGCATGAAGCAACTAACGGGAATCGGGGGCGGACTCAAGCCACCCGGCAATGGCGTCAACCCAGCGTGGACCAGAGTTGAGTGACGGTATCAACTGCAAGTCCTCACCGCCTGCGGAAATAAAAGTTTGGCGGGCGCGAATGGCAATTTCTTCAACAGTCTCCAGGCAATCTGCGACGAACGAAGGACTAGCGACCGCAACTTTCTTGACGCCGCGGCTGGCGAGCTCGCGCAACGTGGGTTCGGTTGTCGGTCCGATCCACTTCGCCCGGCCCAGACGAGATTGAAAGGTCACCGTGTAGCGTTCAGGTGGCAACCCAACCTGGCGCGCGATTGCTTTCGCGGTGAAGAAGCATTGCGCGCGATAGCAGTTCAAGTTCGCACCGGTGATTTGG
>DASWQK010000276.1:0-4543 GCA_036403735.1 Pyrinomonadaceae bacterium | reverse complement strand
AAAAGATTATTGATTACCCGCATCGCGACATCGCGGGTCAAATTCGTGTCTTTCAATCCCAACTGGTTACCGACATCAAGTAAGAGCAGAACATTCGCAGGCAGATGTTGGATGCTTTTGATTTGCTGCTGTTGGCCGTCTTCCAACACCAGCACGTCATCAATCGTGAGCGTCGGATCATAATGGCCGTAAGTGTCAGTCGCGGCGATTGGAAGGCGGACTTCTTCCGTGAATACGCGTACGGGTTCCTGGTCTTCGCTTTTTGGTGTGGGCGAGGGCGACGGTCTCGAACCACGTTGCGCGCGGGCATTTATTGCCGAAAGCGAAACGAGCAGAAGAATTAAGAAAACTGGGCGCAAGCGGTTTGCTCCGTCTTTTTTGGTCAGGAATCTAACGCCGGTTGGATGCTGTCGGCTGTATGTTGGCGTTGCCCACTGGTTAACAACTCGCGCTAAATTAGCGCGCTTTGCGGGCTTGCGCCTGCACGGCGGTAATCGCGATTGCGTCGACGATGTCTTCCGCTTTGCAGCCACGCGACAGATCGTTTGCCGCTCGATCAAGGCCTTGCAGAATCGGCCCGATCGCAGTCGCTCCCGCTAACCGCTCAGTCAATTTGTAAGCGATGTTCCCTGATTGCAGATCGGGAAAGATGAGCACGTTAGCGCGGCCGGCCACAGCCGATCCGGGAGCTTTTGATTGGGCGATCGCAGGAACCAAAGCGGCGTCAGCTTGCAGTTCGCCATCGATTTCGATCTCCGGCGCCCGCGCGCGCACGGTGCGCGTTGCTTCCACCACTTTGTCGATTAATTTATGTCGAGCCGATCCTTTAGTTGAAAAAGAAAGCATCGCGACGCGAGGTTCAGCGCCCAGCAACGCGCGACACGAGTCAGCCGAAGCGATCGCGATCTCGGCGAGTTCCGCTGCGCTCGGCTCAATCACCACTCCGCAGTCCGCGTAGATCATCGCGCCGTTATGACCAGTCGATTGATCGCGCAAGGCCATCAGGAAGAAACTGGAAACCAACTTAAATCCGGGCCGCACACCGATACAATGCAACGCCGCACGCACCGTGTGCGAGGTGGTGTTGGTGGCGCCGGCAACCGATCCATCGGCGCGGCCGTCGCGCACCATCAGGTTTCCGTAGTACAACGGATCGCGCAGCGCCGTGCGGGCTTCATCGAGTGTCATGCCCTTGGCGCGGCGAGCTTCGTAAAGCAACGACACCATCTTGTCAAAGTCGCCGGCGCGAACATGATCGATCAATTCGACGCCACCGAGATCGACGCCCGCCTGTCTCGCGGCGTCTCGGATCTTCTCTTCAGATCCTAAAATCGTGATGCGCGCGAGCCGCTGTCGCACGGCGAGGCTTGCCGCCATGACAGTGCGCGGATCTTCACCTTCAGGCAGAACGATGTGTTGCTGGTTCGAAGCAGCGCGTTGACGGATTTGATCAAGTATTGACATCAAGGTTCGCGAAGTTCTTTTCGTCTGCGGAGTCTAACCGAGGGCTAAGCCGGGAACAAGTTGGATGGCGGGCACGTATCAAGATCCTTGACGCTGCGATTACCCGCACTCGCTGCACCCTTTCGAAGATTAAGGAGCCTCAAATCTATGAAACTCGTATTCCGAACTTACCGGCATTCTTACGCGTTCGTCCTGTTGGCTGTTCTGGCTTTTCAAACTTCGGCGCTCGCCCAGGACAAGGCTGCCAGGATCGATCAGATGATCTCTCTTTACCATAAGTACAGCCAGTTCAACGGGTCAGCGCTCGTAGCCGACAACGGCAAGGTCATCTACAAAAAGGGCTCCGGCCTCGCCAACATGGAATGGAATATTCCGAATACCTCCGACACCAAGTTCCGCCTTGGCTCGGTCACCAAGCAATTTACCGCCACTTTGATTCTTCGGTTGGTTGAGCAGGGCAAGATCAAACTCGACGGCAAACTCATCGATTACCTGCCGGATTACCGCCCGGATACGGGAGCACGAGTAACGATCCACAATTTGCTTAGCCATACTTCGGGCATTCCGAATTACACCGCGCTGCCTGATTTTTTTGAGAACGTGAGTCGCAATCCTTTCAAGGTGAATGACTTTGTAAAGAAGTACGCGAGCGGTGATCTCCAATTCGAGCCGGGGACGAAATTCACTTACAGCAACTCCGGTTATTTTCTTTTGGGTGCGATCATCGAGAAGGTAACCGGCAAATCCTACGAGCAGGTGCTCCGGGAAAATATCTTCGAGCCGGTAGGCATGAAGAACAGCGGGTTTGATCACTGGAACACGATCATTGGGAAGCGCGCGACTGGCTATGCGAAAACGCCGCGCGGCTTCGAGACGGCGCCTTATCTTGACATGAGTATTCCCTACGCGGCAGGTTCGCTTTATTCCACGGTGGAAGATTTGTTCTTATGGGACCAGGCCCTCTACGGCGAGAAGATTCTCTCGGCGAAATCCAAAGAGTTAATGTTCAAGCCGAACCTGAACAATTATGGCTATGGCTTTGTCATGACCCAAGCCACGCTTGGCCCGGCTAAGTTCGCGGTTCCCGTGATTCAGCATAACGGCGGTATCAATGGGTTCAGCACCGTGATCGTGCGAATGACCGGCGATAAACGATTGATTGTGTTGCTGGATAACGCAGAAGACGGCCAGTACCTGGACCAGATGGTTACAGGAATCATGAGTGTTCTCTACGATCAACCTTATGACATGCCCAGGCGTTCGATCGCGGAGGTAATCGTCAACACTATTTTGGGAAAGGACGTCGCTTCAGCGATCAGCGAATATCGCGCGCTAAAGGCTGGCCCGACCGCGAGCGAATACGATTTTCGCGAAGCGGAATTGAACCGAGTTGGTTATCAACTGCTACAGATGAAGAAGATCGCGGAGGCGATTGAAATATTCAAACTGAATGTAGAGATGTATCCGCAATCCGCCAACACCTACGACAGTCTCGGTGAAGCGTACATGACTCGCAACGACAAAGAGTTGTCGATTGCAAACTACAAGAAATCTCTCGAGCTGGATCCCAACAACCCAAACGCCAAGTCGCGGCTCGCCGCGCTGACCGGCGAGCAGAAGGAGGTCAAGGTCGATCCGAAGATCTATGATTCGTATGTGGGCGAGTATGAGCTGGCGCCGACCTTCACCGTTACGATTACCAGTGAAAATGGAAAGCTAATGGCCCAGGCGACGGGCCAGTCGAAATTCGAGCTGTTTCCGACGTCCGAAACGGACTTCTATCTAAAAGTCGCACCGGCTACGGTCACATTCGTAAAGGATGCGCAGGGCAACGTGACTGAATTGATTCTCACTCAAAATGGACGGAAAGGACACGGCAAGAAGATTCGCTGAATCGGTAATCCCTGGCGAGCCTCGCGACTTCGCGCCGTTGCGTAAACCTGTACACCTCTGGTATTCGTTAACCAGGAAGTCAGTGGCAAGCGCGAGACGTGGCGAAAAGAAAGGCAATAAATCGATGGCGAAGCGTCAACTCAAGAGTCGAATGAAGAATCTGCTCATGTTCCTGCCGAACATGGTGATTCTTTGCTGCAAGCTGATGGTCGACAAACGCGTGCCGCGAACGGAACGCGCGTTATTCGTGGCGGCGGTCATCTACGCGATCATTCCATTCGATTTTATTCCCGACATGATTCCGTTCGTCGGACAGGTTGATGATCTGTTTCTGATCTCACTTACGCTTCTCCGCCTGATCGATCACACTGACGACATGATCGTGCGCGAACACTGGCGCGGCGGCGGCGACATCGTCCAACTCGCCGAGTCTGCGGCGACCATCGCACCGCTGCTGATGCCGAAAAGAATTGCGCGCGTGTTGTTGGCTAAAGTGAAACCAACGGCCGAAGGGGCGGGCTTGTTGGCGACTGCCGCTAAGCTGGAACCAGTTTTGGTTGTAACTCGCGAGCAGGAAGAGCAACCCGATCGGTTGCGACGACTCGCGGATTTCGGCGGCAAGAAACGCCGGTCGAGGTCAGCCTAAGGCGATAGCCGCTTCCGGGGCTGCTTCTTGTGATTCGCGATTGACGTGCCGGTAAAGAATGTCCCGCTGTTGTGGAATGAATCCCGCCTCACTAATCAGATAACGCAGAGTCTCTTCGTCTGAGCGGTTGTGTGCTCCCGCGGCTGACACCACGTTCTCTTCGATCATGATCGAGCCCATGTCGTTCGCGCCAAAGCGCAGGGCGACCTGCCCCAATCTCAATCCCTGCGTCAACCATGACGATTGGAAGTTTTCGATGTTGTCGAGAAACAGGACTGAGACAGCGAGCATCTTCAAGTAATCGATGCCCGTCGGCTCTGTTTTTATTTTGCGGCCGAGCGCCGTGTTTTCTCGCTGAAATGTCCACGGGATGAAAGCAAAGAAACCGCCCGTCTCGTCCTGCAAATCGCGGATGCGCCGCAAGTGATTCACGCGATGCCCGATCTTATCGCCGATGCCGAACATCATCGTCGCCGATGATCGCAAACCGACTTTGTGCACGGCGCGCATCACATCAAGCCATTCCTGGGTCGTACATTT
>DASWQK010000275.1:0-3699 GCA_036403735.1 Pyrinomonadaceae bacterium | reverse complement strand
TTCTTACGCCATAGCGAATGTCCCGAAGAAGTGTTTCCATAAGGCTCTCTATATGGAGTGCGGGCTGCGACCTGTCGCAGCCACCGTTAGGTTGAAGCCACCGGAAAGACTGGGTCGTTAAGCCGCCCAAGGCCAAAGCGGTGACAGGTCACCGCACTCCAAAAGTTCACTCATACCTCAGCGCCACCAACGGATCGACTTTTGTCGCCCGCCGCGCCGGCACATAGCAGGCAAACAGGGCCACCACGATCAGCGCGCCAGTCACCAAAGCAAACGTCAACAGATCGGTCGGAGCTACTTTGAACAGGAGATTGGCCAGCAGTCGCGTCAACGCGTACGCGCCAACCAACCCGATTGCTACACCGATGAGTGCCATCGTCATTCCGTTTTTGATCACCAGTTTCAGCACGTCGACTGCCTGAGCTCCGAGGGCCATGCGCACGCCGATTTCCTGGGTCCTCTGGGTCACGGCATAAGACATCACGCCGTAGATCCCGACAGAGGCGAGCAACAAAGCGATCAGCCCAAAGGCCGCCAGGATGTAGGTCATCAGGCGCTTGGCCGAGATTCTTTCGTTAATCATTTCGCCGATCGTTTTTATATTGGAGACCGGCAGGTTTGGATCAAGCACCTGAACTTCGCTGCGGATCGCGGCGGCCAGGGGCTTCGGATCCTGCGTGCCACGAATGACGAGACTCATCGTGAAGCGGACATTCTGCAAGAAAGGCAAATAAGTAGTTGGATCCGGCGCCTCATCGAAATCGTCGTTCTTGACGTCGGCCACGACACCGATGATTTGAGTCGTTGCCTTGTCGTCACCACCGAACTTAAGTCGCTGCCCGATTGGATCCTCGCCCGGCAGAAACCTGTTGGCGAAAGCCTCATTGACCAAAACAACGCGCGTTGACTTGGCGTCATCCTGTGCAGTGAAAAGGCGACCTCGTCGCAACGCGGTGCCGATGGCCTCAAAGTAAGCCGGCGTAGTTACGCGCGTTTCGGCATCAGGCTCTTGGCCCTGGGGAAATGATGGACGGCCGACAATTTGAAAAGTACTGCTGTTGTCGTTTGAGCTGAACGGAACGATATTGATGCCCCCTACCTTAGTCACGCCGGGCAAAGCCTCTACCCTGGCCAGCAGTTGCTCGTACAAGGCAATCTTCTTGTTGTCGTCCTGGTAACTCTCTCGAGGGAGTGAAATCTGAAGGGCCAGTACGTTGTCCGATTTGATGCCGAGATCGGCGCGCATCATTTCCACGAAACTGCGAACCATCAACCCCGCCCCGATTAGCAGCACCAGCGACAGGGCCACTTCAGAAACAATCAACGCACTCTTGAGTCGATTGTGGCTGCCGCCGCTCGAGTCGCTTCTACCGCCGGCTTTGAGTGCGTCGTTTAGATTCGTGCGGATCGAGTGCCACACCGAAGCGAGACCTGCAATGATGCCCGCCAGCATGGAGAGACCAAAGGTGAAGGCCAGAACAGTGAGGTTGATGCCAAGCCTGTTCCACCCGGGGATGAACTTCGAGAAACCTTCAGGGATACCACGTGCCAGGGCAGCGATGGACCAAATTGAAACCAGCAGTCCCAGCGTCCCGCCCAGTAGACCGATCAAAACGCTTTCAGTAAGCGCCTGCCTAATCAGACGCGATCGGCTCGAACCCAAAGCCAGCCGCACAGCTATCTCGCGTTGGCGCGAGGCGGCCCGGACCAACAACAGATTGGCGACGTTGGCACAGGCGATTAGCAGCACAAAAACAACTGCGCCCATTAGGATCGGCACGCCGGTCCGCGCGCCTCTGACGGCATCGTCCGTGAGGGTCACTACACTTGCGTCACGGCCCGCGTTCGTTTCCGGAAATTGCTGTTGTGCTCGTTGCGCAATCGAGCGCATATCTGACTGGGCCTGCTCGATAGATACACCCGGCTTCAGTAGACCGATCACTCTCAGGTAATGATCGCCGCGTGCCAGCTGTTCCTCTGGGGTGAAAATGAGCGGCGTCCACATCTCGCCGGAGTTGTAAGGATAATTGAAGTCGGCCGGCATGACGCCCACGACCGTAAATTGTTTTTGGTTGAGACTGATCGATTTGCCGACGATGCCCGCATCACCGCCAAAGTGTTGCTGCCAGAAACTATGCTTGAGCACCACCACTTGCTCGCGCCCCGGCTGGCTGTCCTCTGGGAGAAAGGTCCTGCCCCGAGCAGCTTTAACACCCAAAGCGTCAAAGAACCCAGCAGTTACTCCGTAGCCGGAAAACCGTTCCGGATGTGACCCATCTGAGACATCGAAAGCCTTTTGCTGGATGGCTATCAGTTGTTCGCAAACCTGATTTTGATCGCGCCACTCGGTAAAGTTTCCCGGTGCGACCGAACCACGCTGGACTCCCACCACCCTATTCTGCTCCCACACGACCACCAGTCGTTCCTGATTTGGAAATGAGAACGGATGAAGAATGAGTGCATCGACGGTGCTGAAGATGGTGGTGTTCGCGCCGATGCCAATGGCTAGCGTAAGCACGGCAATCGCGGTGAAGCCTGGGCGTTTTCTGAGATTCCGGGCCGCGTAACGGATATCACTGAGAAGAGACTCCATGATAGCTCCTCGTCAAGTAGCGTTTTGGAACCAGTTTCTGGCGGCTCGAGCGATTACTCGCGGGGCACGCTCTCATTCACACCTCGCTTCAGTCAGCGAGGTGTTCTCCCGACGGAATCTGTCGAACCGTTTCAACGGTTTCCAAATCTCAGAAGCCGTTCAAAACGGCTGTCAGCAATCACGCTTGGCCGGTGCACCTCGCTGACTGAAGCGAGGTGTGAATCAGAAGTCATTACAACGACGGAATTTCGATTTAGTTAACGGCAATCCAACCATCTTCAAGCCGCACGATCCGGTTGCCGTAAGCGGCATTAACTTCAGAGTGCGTGACTTGAATGATCGTCGTGCCTTCATCATTGAGGCGCTTGAACATGTCCATGATTTCCTTGCCCTGCGCCGAATGAAGGTTGCCGGTCGGTTCATCAGCCAGAATCAAACGCGGCTTAGCGACGACGGCGCGCGCGATTCCGACCAGTTGTTGCTGGCCACCTGACAACTGAGGTGGATAGAGATCTTTCTTGCCGACGATCTGAAAACGATCGAGCGTGTCACAGACGATTGACTGCCGGTCCTTTCGACTTACATCGCGATAAGAAAGCGGCAGCTCGAGATTCTCAAACACCGTCTGATCGTCGAGCAGGTGATAGCTCTGAAACACGAATCCGATGTTCCGGTTGCGCAGCTCTCCGCGCTGCTTGGGTTTCAATGAATGAACGGCCACGTCGTCGAAGAGGTATTCGCCGTGCCACGAGTGATCGTGCATGCCGATGATATGGAGCAGGGTAGACTTGCCGGCGCCGGACGGCCCCATGATCGATACGAACTCGCCCGGCTTGATGTCGAGATCAATGCGCCGCAGCACAAAGTTCTTCGTCAATCCCTGAGAGAAATATTTTTCGACGTTGCGAAGGCTGATCATTTGAAAACCTCGATGTGGCACGCGCATCCTGCGCGTGGCTCACGGGCGGGACGCCCGTGCCACTATTGGACTTCGGTGAACCCGCTTTCTCTCAATTCTCTTTTAGCTTCTTCAATTTCGCGGCGATTTGCGCCGGCTTCCTCCTCGACGATCAAGCCGTCGAACAGGTGAACAATGCGATCTGCAT
>DASWQK010000274.1:0-1532 GCA_036403735.1 Pyrinomonadaceae bacterium | reverse complement strand
GAGATCGTAGGGCACAAGTCCTGCGCTTGAACTTGGAAATATCCTCGCTGCGCGCCGGCAAGGATAACGAGGAGTAATAAAAGCAGGCGAGAGTAACTCATGACTTCGCATGAAATACTACGATGTTCCTGTCCGGTCAAGTCTTTCACGTTCAGGATTCCGAATCGCTCCCGAACAAGTGAATATTGCAACCTTCATTAACCACTTTTGGTTTGATAAGCTTGCTCTTGAAATCGAAAGTCTCTCGACGGGCTCGTTTTCTTAGAGTATCCTTACCCGTCTTTTTGAATTGAGAATTATTTACCGTTTCATCGGTGAAACTCTGTTCCATTCCTGCGCGAGTTGTGTTATCCTCGCTCTCATCAAGTGATGAGATGTCCTGAAGCACGACCTAATCAAGTCCGGAAGAGGAGCAGAAGAAAGAGATGCCTGTTATGCCTGAAGATCGAATTACAGAACGCACGCGCGCCATCGACGCCGCGTTGCTCAACATTGAAAAGAGATTTGGCAAAGGATCGATCATGCGCTTAGGTGAGCGTGAGATTTCCGATATCCCGGCCATCTCCACGACCTCGTTGTCGCTGGACGCGGCGATTGGCGTTGGCGGCGTGCCGCGCGGCCGCATCATCGAAATCTATGGACCGGAAAGTTCCGGCAAGACGACACTCGCCTTGCACATCGTTGCCGAAGCCCAGAGAGCCGGCGGCGTGGCGGCGTACATCGATGCTGAACATGCGATGGATGCCGACTATTCTGCCAAGCTCGGCGTCAACGTTGACGACATGCTGATCTCACAGCCTGATTCGGGTGAACAAGCGCTGGAGATCGCCGAAGCACTTGTCAGATCGAATGGCGTCGATGTGATCGTGGTCGATTCAGTGGCGGCGCTGGTTCCACGTGCTGAATTGGATGGCGAGATGGGCGATTCGCTCCCGGGATTGCAGGCGCGTCTGATGTCACAGGCACTGCGCAAGCTGACCGCGATCGTGGCCCAATCAAACACCTGCTTTATCTTCATCAATCAGATTCGCGAAAAAATCGGCGTGATGTTCGGGAGTCCGGAAACGACGAGCGGCGGCCGTGCTTTGAAGTTCTACTCATCGTTGCGTCTCGACATTCGTCGCATCGGCGCCATCAAGGATGGCGATCGGGTCGTCGGCAATCGCACGAAAGTAAAAGTTGCCAAGAACAAAGTCGCGCCGCCGTTTCGCGAGGCTGAATTCGACATCATGTATGGCGAAGGCATTTCGCGTGAAGGCGATTTGCTCGACCTGGCTTCCAACCATCGGGTAGTTGAAAAGAGCGGCGCGTGGTTTTCTTACAAGGGCGAACGCCTGGGCCAGGGCCGTGAGAACGCGAAGCAGACTTTGAAGGACCAGCCGCTGGTGCTGGAAAAGATCAGGAATGAAGTGAAGCGCGCGTTAGGCATGCCGGTGCCTGGAGAAATCGTCGAAGCAACTGAACCGAAGAAAGCCGCGGCTGCGGGGGCGGATAAGAAGTAGACGGCCCTGACGTGTTACGCAGCCACGACA
>DASWQK010000273.1:0-26865 GCA_036403735.1 Pyrinomonadaceae bacterium | reverse complement strand
GAGACTGGTAATGAGACGGCTGAGTTTAGCAGTTAATTTTGCTAGTTCCAACAAAGTGACTGCGTCGGTAATTACTGCCTGCGTCTTTTATTCTTCCAGCGCTTTCGTTATAGTGACGCGGCAAAGTCCAAAGGAAGCGCGATGACGGAGGTGAGTATGCTATTTGCGTCGATACTTCTGCTGCAGTCTGACGGGGTGCTGCCGGCATTTCTGCTGATTTTCTTTCTCTTCTTCCTCGGCGTTGTCTTGCTGGTCATCGCGGCGAAGACAATCAAGATCGTGCCCCAGGCATCGGTGATGCTGATTGAGCGGCTGGGCCGCTTCAGCAAAGTCGCCGCGAGCGGCTTGAATATTCTGATGCCGTTTCTTGACAAGCCGCGGGCGGTCTATTGGACCAACACGCGTGGTGCTGTGACCTCGATTGATTTGCGCGAGCAGTACATCGATCTTCCGCCGCAACCAGTGATCACTCGCGACAATGTGACCATTCATGTGGACTCAGTCGTCTATTGGCAAATCACCGATCCGGTCAAAGCCGTTTACGAAATGAACGATCTCGTGGGTGGCATCGTCCAGTTGACGATCACCGGAATGCGTGCAGTGATGGGCGACATGGATCTCGATCACACGCTCTCGCAACGCGATCAGATCAACGCGAAGCTGCGAATAATTCTCGACGAAGCGACCGACAAATGGGGAGTGAAGGTCACTCGCGTTGACGTTAAGAACATCAACCCTCCGGAAGACGTGCGCATCACGATGGAAAAGCAGATGACCGCTGAGCGGAATCGACGCGCGCTGGTGCTGCAGGCCGAAGGCGACCGGCAGGCGGCAATTACGCGCGCAGAAGGCGAGAAGCAGGCCGCGGTCACCCGGGCAGAGGGCGAGAAGCAATCAGCGATACTGGCAGCCGAAGGCGCTGCTGAAGCACGACAGCGAAACGCCCAGGGTGAAGCTCAGGCAATCGCGTTGGTCGCGGAAGCGATGCACGAGCATGGGAATCCTGCGGAATATTTGATCACCACCCGCTACATTGAGAGTCTGCGTGACATGACCCACGGCAACAACGCCAAGGTGATCTTCATGCCGGTCGAAACGGCGAGCATGCTCTCTAG
The DNA here is from genome assembly GCA_036403735.1 of Pyrinomonadaceae bacterium. GTDB lineage: Bacteria > Acidobacteriota > Blastocatellia > Pyrinomonadales > Pyrinomonadaceae > UBA11740. The sequence continues at coordinate 25,750 of DASWQK010000273.1, read as the reverse complement.
TGTAGGCGCTATCAAAGAGATGTTTGCTGACTCAGGTGCGAAGAGCCCTGACGATCCGAACAAACCACCGCCACCGAGGCAGTTGCGATGACGTGGCGCAAATTGCCAATTTGCGCTACTCCCATGTAAAATCGTCCGCTTAATTCATGAACCAGATTGCTGACAGTGTGAACGGCGCCGTAGAACTACGCGATGGCGACGACAACTTGGAAGGGCGGCTGCTGCGCTCGATGGCGGTCGCGACGGCGATAGCCGTGATCGTGAGTGCGGTTGTTGCGCCCTGGCGAGTGACTTCCGGGCTGTTCTTAGGCGGGAGTCTGTCGCTGTTGAATTATCACTGGTTGCATACGTCAGTTGCGGCCGTCTTTAACGTCGATCTTTCCGTACAACGGCCGCGCGCCCGAAGCTGGCGTTATCTCTTGCGATATTTTGTGGTCGGCCTGGTTGTGATAGCCGCTTACAAGTTGCATGTAGTCGCGCTGGCGGCAACGCTGGCGGGCTTGTGTTCGCTGGTGCCGGCGCTGTTCGTTGAAGCGGCCAGACAATTCTATTTCTCAATCATTCATCGAGAGGAATCTTTTTGATGTTCGCTTTTCTTGCGGAAGAAACCGGAAAGGCCCAGGAAGCTGTCGAGCAAGCACCCATTCTGGTGAGGCTCGTCAATCAGTACTTTGGCGAATACGCGTACAACTTTGAAATGAAGTACACGTATCCGAAATGGAAGTGGCTCTTCGCGAAGTTTGGCACCACACCGGAAGCGGCCTTCGGCGCCTACACACCTGAAAACGCCATTCCCTGGTACACCATCATGTTTGTGGTGGCGTGCATTCTTACTTTGACCCTGATCTGGATCTTCAAAAGCAAAATGTCAGAAGACGAGCCGAGCCAGGGACAGCAGACCCTCGAGGTCGGCGTGCTGGCGGTGCGCAGCATGTTGGAAGACATCGTCGGGCCGCACGGTTTGCAGTTCTTTCCGGTAGTCATGACTTTCGCGGTGCTGATTCTGATCTCGAACCTAATGGGATTATTTCCGCTCTTCATGTCGCCGACGTCCGCGACCAGTGTGACCTTTGCTTTGGGTATATCTTCGTTCCTGTATTACAACGCGATCGGTATCAAAGAAAATGGTTTGTTTGGACATCTGAAACATTTCGCTGGTCCCATCTGGTGGATCGCGCCGCTGATTTTCCCGATTGAGCTGATCAGTAACCTCATTCGTCCGTTCTCGCTCGGTATTCGTCTCTTTGGAAACATGTTTGCCGACGAAAAGGTGATGGACACTGTTTCGCATCTGGCTCCCGGAAAGACCTATTGGCTGGTGCCGGTCGTGCTGATGCCTTTGAGTGTATTCGTGGCTTTTATTCAAACATTCGTCTTTATTTTGTTATCGCAGTTATATCTCAGTGAAGTGTCGCATCCGCCGCATGACAGTCACGCGCATGACGGGCAAATGGACGATGAAGAACTCCAGTTTGTGGCGCCGGTATTAACTTAATTTGGCTTATTGATGCGTCTTTGAGCGGTCGAGCAGACGCGCTCGCACACGTTGAAGCGCAAACATTGTCGCGAACGGAAGGGAAGAAGCCGCTCACAAATACTTGTTACTGTCTGTATTGCTGGAGCGCCGTTGTAAGAGGGGCGGTGGATACCGAATGCGGGCGAAATCATACCAGGACGGCCAACTTCTCCAACTGATCGCTAACTTGAAGGAGAAATAGATATGAAGAAGATTACTCTGCTGTTGATGGCGGTGCTGGGCGTTTTGATCGCCGCAGTGCCCGCTCTGGCACAGGGCGATGCGGCCGCAGCCGCAGCCAGCGCTGTCGGCACAAAGGCAATCGCAGCCGGCATCGGATTCGCAATTGCGGTGTTCGGCGGAGCGCTCGGCCAGTCGCGCATTGGCGCGGCAGCTTGCGAAGGCGCTGCTCGTAACCCAGGCGCAGCCGCCAAGATTCAGACCATGATGATTCTCGGCCTGGCCCTGATTGAGTCGCTGGTGCTTTTCGCACTCGTGATCGTGTTCATCAAGACCTAGTTTTTTCAATGCCTGGTAATAGCGAGCGCGGCTTCACAGTCGCGCTCGTTTTTTTGTGTAGCGGGTATGCGGAGTCGCAAGCCGTGCCCTGGGTTCAAGCTTCAATCGTGCGGCGGCCGCAGAGCGGCCGAATGTTTATAGCATCCCAGGCAAGAATGAACTCAGGCGCTCCGTTAGGAGCGCAATGTTTGAAGCTTGGCGCGCATATTCCGCTCCTTCGGAGCTCGCTGTCCTTAGGTCTTTCAGTTCTATAAACGTTTGGTCCCTAACGGGACCCACAACAAATCAGTATCGATTCCTCCCACTTCAAACATTTGACACCGCCACCACACTTTTGCTCCACCACTTTTTTTGGCATCGACTTTGCTCGCTAAAACATCTCTGTTACGCTTGCGCTGAAAGCGAACGGAAATAGGTCATATGAAAACTTGTCCTGTCTGCGGTAAAGACTACTCGGACACCAGCACGTTATGCCCGATCGATGCCGCGGTCCTGCAAAGGACGAGTGATCCGCTCGTCGGGCAAACCCTCGCCGACAAGTACTCAATCGAAAAACTAATCAAACGCGGTGGCATGGGCGCGGTTTATCTCGGTAAGCATGTCCTGATGGACAAGACCGTCGCGATTAAAGTGCTGCATCCGTCGCTGGCGCTGGATGATGATGTCGTGGCCAGGTTTTCCCGAGAAGCGAAAGCTGCGTCGCGCATCTCTCATCCGCACGCAGTGAGCGTGACCGATTTCGGCGAGTCCGAGAACGGAATCGTGTTCCTTGTCATGGAATACCTGGATGGCAAGAGTTTGAAGGAAGTAATCAAAGCGGACGGCCCGATGCCGCTCGATCGCGTGGTCGAGATTGTGAGGCAGGTTGCCGGCGCTTTAGACGTGGCGCATCAGCAGGGTGTGGTCCATCGTGACTTGAAGAGCGACAACATAATGCTGTCGCAGACCAACGGCAGTGACTGGGCCAAGGTTCTCGATTTCGGAATCGCGAAAATTCAGCAAGCCGAAGGCGGGCGGGATGTCGACATCACGGCGGCGAATTTAGTAATCGGAACTCCGCAATACATGTCGCCTGAGCAGTGTTCGCAATCAGGCCCGATTGATGCGCGTTCAGACATTTATTCACTTGGAATAATTATCTACGAGATGCTGGCCGGGCGGGTGCCGTTCACTGGCGAATCGCCGACTATGATCATGATGAAGCAGGTGCAGGATCCTCCGCCGTCGATCCTGGAGGCTCGCCCTGAGGTTGGCACTGGCCTGGCGCAAGTGATTGCGAAGGCTCTCGCCAAGCAGCCGGCGGATAGATTTCAAACCGCGGGGGAATTGTCCGATGCATTGGCGGATGCGGCCAGTGCGAGTGAGTCGGCAGAGCTTGCCGCTGCGCCGCCAACTGTTGCGAATGTCCCCGTCCCCGCGATCGCGGACGACCTTGATGAAGTCACGCTCGTTCAACCAAGGCCGCAGGACGAGGTCACCGTCGTGCGAACGCACGATGCCGCGCCATTCGAACACGTGATTGCTGAAGCCCCTTTGGCGAACGTGCGGCCGTGGCGAATCCTGGTACCCGCGGCCGTCGTGCTCGTCGCTGTTTTTGCGGTGGTCTTCTTTCTCACGCGCGGCAGCGGACAAACTCCGGGCCCGAACGCGAATGTAAGCCAACCGGGTTTGTTGCCGAATCCGAATAGCCAGCCGGTGCAATCGACGGGAACGCCAACCGGCGAAAATGAAAGAAACATCCAGCCACAGCCTTTGTTGTCACCCACGCCCAGACTTGCGAGTGCGAACACCAACACAAACGCGGAACAGCAGTCAACGCCCGCAACTGTGATCGGAAACTTCGGCTCGAACAGCAATCGCAATTCCAATCAAGGCGAAGCGCCTACGCCGAAACCTTCATCCAAGGCCAGACCGGAAGAGACACCACCGCCACCTAAGGCCACGCCGACTGTAAAAGCAGTAGCCAAGCCCACCGCATCGCCAGTCGAGCGTTAATCAGTGGCACGCGCATCTTGCGCGTGAATTCACGGGCGAGCCCGTGGCACTAATTCAAACCGAACTCAATAGAGTTTTCAGGAGCGGTGGGCGTCGACTGCGCGGATGATGTAGTCGATAAACCTCTCTTCATCCTCGATTTTCACGGCAATGTTTACTACGTAGCAGGGAAGAGCGAAGCTAAGCGATTTTAGTTTCACCGCGTCCTTGGCAGTTGTGAGGATAGCCTGTGCGCCGTTGTGCGCCGCGTGATTCACCAGACAATCAATGTCGGCTTGCATGTAGTTGTAATGATCTCGGAACGCAGAGGTATCTTTCAGTTGATAACCCGCGCCGCGCACCAACGAAAAGAAAGACTCCGGATTGCCAATACCACAGAAGGCTACGACTGGCTTCTCTCCAATGGCGTGAGTTTCGGACGATGAATTCATCTCACCGAGTTCTTGCAACCCGACGAATTCAAAGCTGGAGACAAACGTGGGCAGTCCCGGCCATTTGCTTTCTATTTCGCTTCGCAATTCATTGACACGGGAATCGATCGCGCGAGTAATCACCACACAATCGGCCCGCGATAATCCATTAACCGGTTCGCGGAGCTTTCCCTTCGGCAGTAGGCTTCGGTCGCCCCAGGCATCGCTTGCGTCGACAGTCAGGACATTCAGATCGCGTTTGATGCGTTGATGCTGAAAGGCATCATCGAGGATGAACACATCGGTTTTGAGATTATCGATCGCCCAACGCGCCGCCGCCACCCGGTCCGCGTCACAAATAACGGCAGCGCGCCCGTTCAGATTTTGGGCCAGCAAAAACGGCTCATCGCCGGCCTCATCTACATTCGAGCAAATCATACTGCCATCAGAAACGACCACGCGTCCTGATGACTTGCGTCCATAGCCTCGCGTCAGCACAGTTACGCGCAAATCTCTTTGCGCCAAACTATCCGCGATCCACTCGACCAGTGGCGTCTTGCCAGTGCCGCCCACCGTTAGATTTCCCACGCTTATTACTGGCGCATCAACTTCGAGAGTGCGCAGAATGCCACGCCGGTACAACGCATTGCGCATCCGGACACCGAGCCCGTACATGACGCTCAGCGGAGTTAACGCAAGTTTCGCTGCGCCGTTCATTTTGCCGCGGTGAGGTGGACTGCCGGGAAGGGAACTCCTTCAGTCGTGGCTGCCGGCGAGTCAAAGAGGTTAGCGAGCTTATCGACAGTACGTTGCGTTGCGCCGCGATTACGATCGCAAACCGCCAATGCTCTGGCGCCGACAGCTTGCCGGCGATCATCGTTTGCCAGGAGTTGAATGATAGAAGCTGCCAATTCAGCGGCGGCAGCCGCAGACGAGACTTCCGGTAATTGAATCAAGGCATCTTCGGCCAACAGTGCTTTGGTGATGGCGGCGAAGTTATGAGTGTGTGCTCCGGTGATCACGCAAACGCCTTGCGCCGCCGGCTCGAGCACATTCTGGCCGCCGTGTGAAACGATGCTGCCGCCGATGAAAGCGATATCGGCGAGCGGAAATACCGCGCGCAATTCGCCAATTGAATCAAACAAGATGACGTTGCAAGTTTCGTCCTGGTCAGTCGCCAATTCCGACCGGCGCGTCCAGCTCATGCCGGAATCTGCGATGAGTTTGGCCACTTCGACAAATCGCTCGGGATGACGGGGAGCGATCAAAAGCCGAGCGCTCTGACCGGGCGCGGATGCTTTAATTGTCTTGAAGGCATCGAGAATAATACTTTCTTCCGGCGAGTGAGTGCTGGCGGCAATAACCAACGGATCGGCCGGGTTGAGATCGAAACGTCTCTGAATCTCCTGAGTCAAAGCGAGCTTTGTCGAAACTGAGCTGTCAAATTTCAAATTGCCAAGGATGCTTATTCGATCTTTTGAAAGACCCAACGCTGAAATGCGTGCGGCGTCATCGTCGGACTGCATGAACGCGAGTGGCAGATCGCCAAGAACTCGTTGCATGAACGTTCGAATCCGTTGGTAGCGACGATATGATTTTTGTGAAATGCGGCCGTTAATCAAAGCGACCGGGATCGATCGACGCCGGCACTCCCGAAGTAAATTGGGCCACAGCTCAGTTTCCATGATCAGCACGACTGACGGATTTAGCGTGTGCAGGACGCGTCGCACCGTCCACGCCCAATCAATCGGAAAATAAAAGATTGCCGTGGCATCCTGCGCGAATGCATTGCGGGCGACTTTTTGTCCGGTCACGGTGGTGGTTGATACGACCAGACGATGCGAAGGGAATCGTTCGCGCAGTGCGCGCACCAGCGGCCGGGCGGCTTCAGTTTCGCCAACCGAAACACAATGTAGCCAGATTACTCGTCGATCGGAAGCAGCTAAATTAGGGATACTACCGAGTCGCTGGCGAAGACCCGTCACGTATTTGCGCGTTCGCAACGCGTCGATGGCAAAGCGCGGTAACAGTACGAGGAAGCCGATGGTCAGCAGCAGGCTGTAGATCAAATACACAGCTTAGACTTCAAGTCCTCACAGGCCGTTTGCGAAGACCCGCGATGATCGAACTGAACGCGTTCTATTTCGCTCGTTCAATATAACGGCCCTCGATCGGGTCAACGCGGATACGATCACCTTCATTGACGAAAGGTGGTACCTGGATGATGACACCGTTTTCCAGCGTGGCAGGCTTATTAACATTCGAAACCGTGGCGCCTTTTAACGAGGGCTCAGTTTGGGTCACAGTCAGTTCGAGCGAAGGTGGCATGTCGATTCCGATCGGCTTGTCTTCGTAGAACTCCACTTGAATTTTCAATCCAGGCGCAAGCCATTGCGCCGAGTCGCCCAGCTCTTCGTCACTGAGGGCAACCTGCTCATAATTCTCGGTGTTCATAAAGTGGTGATGAGAACCGTCTGAATACAGATACTCCATATCGTGCTGTTCCAACGATGCACGCTCGACCGTGTCCACCGAGCGAAAGCGGTGTTCGAAGGACGATCCGCTGCGCAGACCCCGCAACTTGGTCTGGATCATCGCGCGGAGATTTCCCGGCGTGTGGTGACGAAATTCCACGACGCGACAAGGCTCGCCTTCGAAAACGATGACCATGCCTCTTCTGATTTGAGTTGCTGGAATTGCCATTATTTATTCGACTTTCTGGTGATATGGGCGCGCACTGGCGGCAAACGCGCGGGACTCGCAAAAGACGTAGTCTAGCGGCACGTACGCGCCATTGTCCAGCCAATCGACTTGCCAGAAAACAGAACGAGCAAGCAACGCTTCCGATCCGAAAAGATCATCCACGGTACTTGCTCGCCCTCAGGAGGAGCCCACCTACCTATTTGAATTAACGTCGGAGACTATGGAGAGTTCCACTTTTTGATTTACGCGGCGCGTGCCCGCACTTCCTGTCGTTTGCGGATTACGCGGTCGAGCCACTCCTGGGCCTGCGTGTAGCGGGGATAACTCTTCTCTTCGGCGCGAAACGCCGGCGTATGATAGTAGCGGCGGCCGTTCATGATTCGCGCAGGATGCTTAATGTGCAGCATCTCGTGAAACATGATGTATTCCACGAACCACTCAGGGACGTCCGGAGAATCCAGCGTCTTGCTAATTGTGATTGTGTCATGGGCCGCATCGTGATGTCCCAGGATGCTGCGCGCCTTTCTTTGAGACCAGGTCAAAACTGGTTTTTTGATCGCGCCGTCAAAGTGGCGCCGATTCACACGCAAGAAAATCCGTTCCAGATCGTAGACCTTTCCGATTGCGGAAGAGACTACTTTGCGACCGCGTTGGCGCCGCGCGATATCCGACGCCCTGAGAATTTCGGGACTGAATGCGTGCGAACGATAGAGACGCTCGTAAGCGCGCGGCGGCTTGCGCGAAAGCAGCCGGGCGACGAGCAGGAAGGCGAGCGCGCGAATCACTTCCGGAGGGGCGGAGCGAAGCAGATCCGAAATCCGCACGAACACGCGGCCGGATCGCACCCGAATCGTATGGTGTAAGCCAGCGTAAGGATAAAACCGCACTTCGATGGCGGCCATCTCAGGTTGAAAGCGCTTGCGAACGCCGCCCATCTGACGAAAGGCGTCGTGAAAAACTCGTCTGAGATGAAGATCGGAATGCGACATTGCGAAGGACCGAGACGACCCATCTTATGGCCCACTGAATAGGCAGTCAAACCGCAGAATGAGCGCGGAGGTAAACCCTTTACTGAATACATCTTGCTGGCAACGCCAGGGCTCTGGTCGCTTGCCTTCGACCAAATGCACGCCACAAACCCTATTATTTCAATACTTATGCTGACATTTATGACGGAAAGCGAATCTCGAAAAGAAATTCGGCCGGCCTGAAAATCCGCGTCAAGTCGATTAATTGCTAGGAATTTGCGGAATTCGTTATACTGACAAGTGTATTAAGAGATTTCCCTGGATAATGGCTGAAGCAAATCCAAATCCAAAGACTAATGCCGGCCGGCCTAAGGCGGATTCCCGCCGCCAGGCCGTTCTCTCGACGATCATTGACGAGTATCTGATCACCGGAGAGCCGGTTGGCTCGCATGCTGTTTCGGCTAAGTTTGCGCGCGGGCCGGGCTGGAGCTCGGCGACAATTCGAAACGTAATGTCGGAATTGGAAGAGCTCGGCTTTCTCGAACAGCCGCATACATCAGCGGGACGAATTCCGACTGATCGAGGATATCGGCATTATGTCGACAACATGCGCGATTCGACGAAATTGTCGAAGGAAGATGTCGCTGCCATCGAGACGATCGGATTGGGCGATGAAGCACGCGCGCGTCCGGACCGTCTGATGGAACGTGCTTCACACGTGCTGTCCGAACTGTCTGAGAATGTTGGAATTATCATCTGGCCGTCGCTCGCTGACAACGGCCTGCGGCAAATTCGTTTTGTGAAGCTGCCCGACAATCGAATACTGGTGGTTTTGGTTTCGACCTCCAACATAGTGCACGACAAAGTTATTACCCTCGACGAAGACTTTAGCCAGGAAGAATTGAATCGAACCGCGCATTTCTTGAATACAGAGTTCGCCGGCAAGAGCTTATTCGCAATTCGAGCGGAGATAATTGCGCTCATGAAAAAAGAGAGGGCGCACTACGATTCAGTTGTACGAAATGCGATTCTCTTGTGTGAGCGTAGTCTGCAAGATGAGGATTCTGCGGTGGCAGAAGTATTTCTCGATGGAGCTTCGAACATTTTTGGCAAGCCTGAGTTCTCGAACACTGAAAGAATTCGTGAGTTGTTCCAAACCTTTGAAGAAAAATCACGGCTGGTCAAGATTCTCAACGAGTGTGTGGCGGGTGACTCCGCCGGTAAGGTTCAGGTTCTCATCGGAAGAGAGAATCTTGCTTCTTCCATGCAGCACTGCTCGGTCATTACCACCTCTTATCGCGTCGGAACGGATGTGTGCGGAACCTTGGGTGTGGTGGGCCCCACTCGCATCGCATATGGGCGCATGATGGCTGTGGTAAACTACTTGGGGCGTTTTATGGAACGCGCATTTCTGAATGAAGTGTCTCTTCAATAAGTGGTATCGGGAGCCTCTGACTCGATAAATCGAATCCAAGATGACATCCGAGAAGAAGCAGTCGTCGCACATTCCCATTCGCTTTGTGGACGACAACGAATCGGATGGCGAATACCAGGTTGAAGATATTGCTGCAGATGCGGACGTGATTGATTTGAACGATACGCACTCAAATCCAGACGATTCGACCTCCGAAGTTTCTGAATCGAACGCTGACAACCGCGGCGAGGGTGTGCTCGTCGGAGGGCCGGACCTGGCAGAACTGATCGCGAGCCGTGCGGAGCTGAAGCGATTGCAAACCGCGCTTGCTGAGGCCCGTGATGCGGTAGCGAGAAGACAAGCCGATTTCGAGAATTACCGCAAGCGTACTGAACGTGACCGCGGCGAAACTCATAATCGGATCGTAGCTGATGTCGCGCGAAAACTGTTGCCGGTGGTGGACAACCTGGCGCGCGCCCTGGAGGCCGAACAAAGCATCGAAACTCAGGAATCAAACGAGTTCCGTCACTTCCTGCACGGAGTCGAGCTAATCAATAAGCAACTTAATGACGTGCTGGAATCGTTGGGTGTTCAGCCGATCGTGGCTGTCGGCGAGCCCTTTGATCCCCACATTCATGAGGCTATCGTGACTGAGCCCTCTGATAAATACGAACCTGATACGGTGACTGAAGAGATTGCTCGCGGCTATCGAATGGGCGAACGTTTGCTGCGCCCGTCGATGGTAAAAGTAGCCGCGCGCGACGATGAATAAATAGCCCGCCCCGCAACGCCAATGGGAAAGATTATCGGAATCGATTTAGGAACGACTAACTGCTGCGTGGCAGTTCTCGAAGGCGGCACAGTGCAAATCGTGCCGAACAAAGAGGGCGGGCGCACGACGCCGAGCGTAGTCGGTTTTACAGACAAAGGCGAGCGTCTGGTTGGACAGATTGCCAAGCGCCAGGCGGTCACTAACGCGTCGAACACGGTTTATGCCGTGAAGCGCCTGATTGGTCGCAAGTATGACTCAACTGAAGCGCATCGGATGAGCGAAACGGCTCCCTTCGAGATAGTTGATTCGCAAAACGGAGACGCGCGCATTCGCGTACAGGGCCGCGTTTACAGCCCGCCTGAATTGTCAGGAATCGTTTTGCAACGCTTGAAGGCTGCGGCCGAAGATTTTCTTGGCGAGTCAGTGGCCGACGCGATCGTTACGGTGCCCGCGTATTTCGATGACACCCAACGTCAGGCGACTAAAGATGCCGGCAAGATTGCCGGGCTAAACGTCGAGCGGATCATCAACGAACCGACGGCCGCGGCGCTGGCGTACGGTCTCGGAAAGTCTGAAGCCGAAAAGATCGCGGTGTACGACCTGGGCGGCGGCACGTTCGACATTTCAATTCTCGAAATGAATGACGGCGTCTTCGAAGTGCTTTCGACTTCCGGCAATACTTATCTGGGTGGTGAGGACTTCGACGAACGAATCATGAATTGGATGGCAGATCAGTTTCTCGATGACACGGGAATTGACCTGCGGAAAGACCGCCTCGCGCTTCAGCGCTTGAAGGAAGCTGCCGAGCGCGCCAAGTGCGAGCTTTCGTCAGCAACCGAAACGTCTTTCAATCTGCCCTTCATTGCCGCAGACGCTTCGGGTCCAAAACACCTGAACAAGAGCCTCACCCGAGACAAGTTCGAAAGCCTCGTCGCTGATCTCGTCAAAGAAACGGTCGAGCCTTGTCAGCGAGCTTTAACGGACGCGAAGTTGGAACCGGCCGACATCGACAAAGTGATTTTGGTCGGAGGTCAGACCCGATCGCCGATCGTTGAGCGCACGGTGACCGAGATTTTTGGTAAGAAAGCATCCGCCGAGATTAACCCTGACGAAGTTGTGGCGATGGGGGCGGCAATTCAGGGCGGCGTGTTGAGTGGTGACGTGAAAGACATCGTCCTGCTGGATGTGTTGCCGTTGAGTTTGGGACTCGAGACTCGAGGCGGGCTGTTCACCAAAATCATCGAACGCAACTCGACAATTCCGTTGCGCAACAGCCTGACGTTCACAACCGTCGTTGATAATCAATCGTCGGTCGAAATTCACATCCTTCAGGGTGAGCGCGAAGTCTCTGGAGGTAACCGCAGCCTCGGAAAATTTGAGTTGGTCGGGATCCCTTCGGCGCCTCGTGGCGTTCCCCAGATCGATGTCACCTTTGAAGTTGACGCGAACGGCATCGTTTCCGTGTCGGCCATGGACAAAGCGACCGGGCGCGAACAGCAAATGCGCATTACGCCCACCTCCGGATTGTCGCAGGACGAAATTGAAAGAATCATTGCTGAGGCCGAGAATTCTGTCGAAGCCGACCGTAACTTGCGCGATCGCGTCGACCTTAGCAACAAGCTCAGCGGTTTGGTGAGGAACACGCAACGCGCATTCATAGAGTTCGGCGGACTTCTTTCCCAGGAGGGTCAGGAGAGTGCGCAGCAGCTCCTGAAGCAAGGCGAACAGGCGCTTGGCTCAACCGAGATCGGGGAAATCCGAATGGCCCTGGATGGTATTGAACGTCTGGCGCGTCAGCTGACCACCGCGATGATGAAGCAATCAACTGAAGAAACCGAGACAAAATCAAATTGAGGGAAAGCCCTCGTTAAGTTAAAATCAAAAAGCGGTCAGTAGCTTTGCCGGTTATCCGGTCGGAACTGCTGGCCGTTCGCTAATAGTAGTTAAATTATGACCGCCAACAAACGAGATTATTACGAAGTGCTGGGTGTAGCGCGCGGCGCTTCCGATCAGGAATTGAAGACGGCGTATCGCCGGCTCGCGCACCAATACCATCCAGACAAAAACCAAACGGATCCAACCGCGGAAGAGAGATTTAAAGAAGCGGCTGAGGCTTACGCCGTGCTGTCTGTTGCCGAACAACGACAACGCTACGATCGCTTCGGCCATGCAGGTGTGTCGAGCAGCGCCGCGAATGCTGCCTGGGGCGCGCCGGGCTTTGGCGGCATCGAAGACATCCTCGGCGATTTGTTTGGCTTCGGTGATGTGTTCGCCGCCGGCGGTCGCGGTGGGTCGCGGCGCTCGTCACAACGCGGCGCCGATCTGCGTTACGATTTGGAAATAACGCTGGAGCAAGCGGCCGTGGGAATGACCGCACAGCTGCGCATTCCCAAGCTGGAAAGTTGCGAAACCTGTAACGGCTCCGGCGCAAAGCCAGGCACGAAACCTGAGACTTGCCGGACGTGTCAGGGCGCCGGCCAGGTCCGTTTTCAGCAAGGGTTCTTCTCGGTTTCTCGAACCTGTAGCACGTGTCGAGGCATGGGTCAGGTGATCAGCTCGCCTTGCGAAACCTGCCGCGGCACTGGTCGGATCGAGAACGAAAAATCGATCGAAGTAAAGATTCCCGCCGGCGTCGAAACCGGATCGAGACTGCGCCTTCAGGCTGAAGGAGAATCGGGAACTCTTGGCGGCCCGGCCGGAGATCTCTATGTCGTGATTCATGTGGCCGAGCACGAACAGTTCGAGCGCCAGGGAAATAATCTTTATGCCTCCGTTCCGATCACGTTTGCCCAGGCGGCGCTGGGCGCTGATGTCAAAGTGCTGACGCTGGGTGGCGACGAATCGTTAAAGATTCCCGCAGGCACGCAAACGGGCACAGTCTTTCGGGTGCGTGGTCAGGGCATGCCGGTGCTCGGCGGGCGTGGCAAAGGCGATCTCTTTGTTTCTGTTTCCGTCATTACGCCGACGACTTTGACGCGCGAGCAACGGAAACTGCTTGAGCAGTTGGCAAAGATCGAAACCAGCGATCTTGAAGACAAGAAACTCGTCGACAAGGTTCGAGACATTTTTGGATAGTTGTTGCGTAGCGCAAGACGTTATCTTGCGAAGGCTCGCAAATTAACAATTTGCAGTATCTTTTAGTGGCGGGCTAGCGCCCACCAGGTTCAAAAGAAAGACGGTCGGGCAGTAGTCCGACTCCAAACACAAAAGAGGCTTCTATGAAATCCCCCGTTGTTCGCAGAATAATTCTGCTCCTGCTGTTGACGCTCTCAGCTTCCTTCGTCGCGAATGCTCAGGATGACTATCCTTCCATGAAAAAGTGGGAGTCGTTCGATTTTGCGAGCAAGAGCATCTCGACTGCCGATATGAACGCTCTCGAGATTGACGACCTGAAACTCGTGCGGGGCGTCGTCTTTGGTAAGCATGGCCGCGTCTTTAAGGATCCTGACATCCGCCGCTTTCTTGAATCGCGCAGCTGGTTCAAAGCGGATCCGAATTTTCAGAACTCAGCTTTGAACGATACCGAGCGTCGCAACCTCGACGTGATTCGCATCGCCGAAGCGCAGAAGCATGAAACAGTTCAGCCCGGCGACATGCGTCTTTACGTCGATCGAGCGTTGACGCGAAAGAAACTCGGCACGCATACAAACGCTGAATGGACGGTACTGGCCTCGGAGATCGAGGCGATTCACGGTAAGCGTTTCGAAGGCACGCCGTGGCTTCAGCAATACTTCGACGAGCGCTACTGGTACGCGCCCGCGGCTGAGTACAACCCAAAATCGATTAGCGATATAGAGCGCAAAAACCTGCAGTTGATCGATACGATTCAGCGACAAGCGCGCCACGTAGCGATTGCGCCGGGCGATATGGAGTTTTTTGAGAACAAGTTAATTTCCGACGCGATGTTGCGTGGGTTGAGCCTGCACGAGTTGCGTCTATTGCGCAATGAGATCTACGCGCGTCACGGCCGCATCTTCAAGACGATGTGGATTCAACAGTACTTTGGCGGCCAGCCCTGGTACGATCCGAAGGAAGACTTCAAAGACGAAGAAGTTTCCGGCAGCGACAAGACGAATGTTGAGACAATCGTCGCCTACGAAAACAAGCTGCACAATTCGATCAGCACCAAACCAATCACACGCGCCCTGCTGCAAGGTTTGTTTGTGGAAGACGTGCGTAAGATGCGCGACGAAATTTATGCGCGCCACGGGAAAGTTTTCAAGGACCCGTGGACCCAGAAGTACTTCGCCAGCTTTGATTGGTACAAAGCGAATCCCGGTTACAGCGACGGCCAGTTAAGCAGCGTTGAGAAAGCAAATCTCGTGGTCATCAACAGTTATGAGAAGAAAGCCGTAACTGCGATGAGCACGATAGAAGGTTGATAAGGCCAACTTTGGGCCCCGCGTGCCGGGGCCGAGAAAAAGATAGTCTAGAACTTAAAACGAAAAGGCAGGCGATAATCGCCTGCCTTTTCTCATTCAATAGCTTTCCGCACAATCACTCGGGTATCGGTTTGGACAGCACGCCCGCGACCAATTCATTCAGACCTTCCTCTGAATTATTGTGGAAACCTTTGTACAACGCCGTGAGTTGAACAAGAATTTTTCCGCGGGCATCTTGTTGCTCGGATTTTGTGTTGAGCGCCACTGCGCGCGCGTAAGCGTCCATCGCCCGTTCGGCGAGGTGCAGGATGCGATTCAGCATTGCTGTTTGTTCCGGCGACGATGGTTTGCCGCCGAACTTATCATTGTACTCGCCGGACAATGGCGTTAACTCACCTTTGTAAATCGCGATCCCCAGACGATGGAAGGCCAGAGGATCCGTGTGATAAGGACTGTCGGATTTCACGGCCTTCAAAAAAGCTACGGCGGCTTCGGCGGGCTTTTCGTCTTTTACCATTGAGCCGAGCGCGTAATTAAGAAAGCCGCGCGCGATCTCGATGTTCTTGAACGGATCAACTTTGGTGACTTTCCCGGTTTCGAGCAATTGAATTGCCTGTCGCGCACCGTCAGCGGTCTCGGCATTGAGGCTCGTGTTTCCCGTCAGCGAGTTGTCGTAACCCGCTTCGGTCATAATCGCGAGAGCAAAAAAATACTCCGGATCGGCTTTCACTAACGGCCGCGCCAGCTCGAAGGTCTGCGCATACTTCTTCGCGTTATAGGCAGAGTACAACTCAGCCTGGTGCATTTGGCGTTCATATTCAGCCACCCACTTGATGACTTCCTTTGTCTCGGCGTCCTTCTCACCGCCCCAGCGCCGCAGGTATGCCTTTGCGGTTGGATACGCAAACCGCTGCTGTTCGGGATCCACATTCCTCCTGAAATCGGTGAAGCGCGCGTACACTCCCTCCTTTTCGTTGTCCATGTACGACGACGCCACTGCGGGATTGTTGGGAAATTGAACCGCCGTGCCACCACTTGAGGTCGTGGTCGTCTGCGCGGAGATGCTCATCGTCAGAAGCAGCACCACACAGATGCTTGAGAGCGAAACAAATAAGGTGCGGAAGGTGTTTATAGAAGTAGTCATAACGTGGTCATGATACAAAAAACCAGGGTGATTGAAAAGCGGTTCTGAGCTACGCCACGCTGTCGAGTTTCCTTCGAATTTGATCCATTCGCATTCGAAGATCATCTTCAGCGGTCGTTGTCATGTGACCGTTCCGATAGACCTCTCTTCCCCCAACGACAGTCGCGAGAACATCCCGGCCTGACGACGAAAAGATCAAAGCATCGGCCGGGTCGTGAATGGGTTGCTGCCCGATGCTGTCCAGGCTGACAACT
This sequence comes from Pyrinomonadaceae bacterium, assembly GCA_036403735.1. Lineage (GTDB taxonomy): Bacteria > Acidobacteriota > Blastocatellia > Pyrinomonadales > Pyrinomonadaceae > UBA11740. The sequence goes on along the minus strand of DASWQK010000273.1, from coordinate 9,673 downwards.
GCGATATCGGCCTGCATTCCTTCTTTCAGTGCGCCGATGCGGTCGGAGAGACCAAGAGCTCGTGCACCTCCGAGTGTGGCGGCAAAGAGCGCCTGAGTCGCACTAACGCCGGGCTGATCGTTAGAAGGCAGTCCGGCTCCGGACGCTCGGGCCAAAAGCGTCGCAAAGCGCGCTTCTTCCAGAATGTCTGAAGTGTTATTGCTCGCGACGGAATCGCTGCCGAAGCCAAGATTTAGTCCATGCGCGATGAACTGTGCGAAGGGAGCGCGGCCATGCCCCAGTTTCGCATTCGATTTTGGACAGTGAGCCACGCCGGCGCCGTGGTTCTTGATCAGTTGCAGATCATCTTCGTCAACGTTGATACAGTGCGCCAACAGCGGCTTCGTTTCGAGAACGCCGTGATCGCTTAAGTAGCGCACAGTTGATGTGCCCGGCGCTCGCCAGTCGATGCCGCGCGCGCGTAACCCGTCGGCGAATGGCCCAACACCGCTAAGCATGAATTGCTTTTCGCTGGCGGACTCAGCCGCGTGCATCATGACTGGAATAGTTTCGTCGACGGCGAGACGCGAAATCATCTCGAGCTGTCGCGCACTCACTGTATACGGCGCGTGAGGTGAAAGCCCGGCGCGCACGAGATCAGTTTGCTGTGTTTGCATCCTATCGAGCTGCTCGCGAAGCTTGTCCACATTTTCTTCCGCAAGGTTTGGGTCCGGACCGAATGACTCTTGATAGACGATCGCGCGCAAACCAACCTCGCTGAGCGCCCGCATTGATTGCACAGCGAACGAACTGGAATCGCCAAGGCAGGTTATTCCCGCGCGCGCTGCTTCGATTGCCCCGCACGCCGCTGAAACGAACAAGTCTTCGTCGGTCATCTGCAGCCGAGCTACAGTCAGTTTCCTGAGCCAGGCAAAGAAGTCATGCTCTTCGCGTTCAAGAAAGCCACGCATCACGGTAAGTTCCAAATGAGAGTGCGCGTTGATAAGGCCGGGAAGAATTGCGGCGTTGCCAAAGTCTTCGACGAGCGCGCCGGGAAAGGCCTTAAGGATGACTGCCCGATCGCCAACGGCAGCGATCTTAGAATCGTTGATTACGATCGCGCCCTCATTGATTGCGGCCGCGACGATTGGAAGAACCCAGCGAGCTGTATAGATGTTCGGCATCTGGTGTGGCGGGGATATTAGCAGGCTTCGATTGCCCGCGAACGAGCGAATTACTCCTTGCTGATTTTACTCGCCGATAGCGATCGAGGATCGAAGTTACGTAGGCGCGCGTGGAAGGAATATCGATACGCGCGATGAACTCCTGTTCATTCAACGACCGCGCGCCAGCCTCGACCCGATTCCAGTCAGCCGCCCGACTGGGACCGGCGTTATATGCCGCGAGCATGCGGGCCTCGCGGCCGGGCGTCTCCTTGTAGTCGTCGCCCGCTTTCTGCAAATACCAACAAGCAATCTGAATATTTCGCTCAGGATCGCTCAACAGTGCCTTCGCGTCGATTGCCGTGCTCGGCGTTGTTGAAGCAATCGCGTTATCGCCGGCCCATTCGCGAGCGACGGCCGGCGTCACTTGCATCAGACCGATCTCGCCGTTGCGTCCTTTTTTCCATGGGCTGAAGTATGTCTCTTCATACGCGATGCTCCAAACCAGATCGGGATCAACGTGATAACGCGCCGCCTCACGCGCAATCACAGAGTCGTAACGATGTATCCAATAATGATCGAGAAAATAGAGTCCGCAGCCGACAATTATCAGGGCGATGAGGATGACAGCCAGGCGCTTCATTTCATGAGTAGATTAACGTGAGTCACAAGGCAAGGGAAGTCATAGGTAGTCTTCGAGGTTCAGTTGGTTCGCGAGAATCTCGACCAGAAATGACCGGACAAACTGCCGTGATCGACGCCTTCATAGCGAAGCCGCAAGGCCTGATCGTCAAGAACATGTCCCTGCAGCCAGACCTCAGCTGAAAGCGTAGCGCCAACCTCAATTGGCCCACCGGTCAGCGCTCGCGAGTTAACCAGCACTTCCAATTTCAATCCGCCGAGATCCACGTACACCCAATAAAGTTCGCTGCCGGAAAGGGGATTTCGCAGCGGCTTAAATGCGATTACGCGCCCGCGAAGGATCCAATCGTTTTCATGAGCGGCGCGCGACGGCACCGCGCGTTCCAGTGGCAGCCAGCGAGCGGTCATCTCGCGGCTGCAAACGCGCGCTCGATACGCGAGGCCGCACAACCCAACGTGCAGCGCGGGGAGGCGGAAGCCGGCGGCGCCAACCTCTGTTAAGTTCTGTAGTTCGAACAGCACCTCAGTGTCCGTGCCGTCACAGTAGCCGTGAATAACGGCTTCGCCTTCTTCGTCGTATTCGGTCAAAGCCCATGGGCCGATTTGCTGGGTATAGCGCGCGCGAAAACCGGGACGACAATTCGCATAAAAGACATCGCCGGTTTCTGATTCATAGAGCACCGTCCAGACTTCCAAACCTTCGCCGAGCTTCCAGCACCGCCCGTGCAGAACGGCGCCGCGCCGCAGAATGTGCGTGGGCTCGCCCTGATTCTCAGCGCGCTCAGCGAGAAAGTTTATTGCTTTCTCGCTAGGCACTTCCAAGCCAATGGTTTCGAACGTTGCGTCCATAACAAGCAAAGAGCAAAGAGCTAAGAGCTAGCGCGTCGTTTTTGTTTGATCGGCGCCGCCTCAATTTCATCTTCGTCGTTCCGCGGCGCCCGTTTCTTAAATCCGCGGATGTTTCGCTTCGGCCCATGTTGCGGCTGCGCGCCGGCCCGAACCATTTCGGCAAACAAATCGACGTCATAATCCGCTTCACGCGACATCGCTTCGCGAATCTCGTGCAGCACGGTTAAGAATTTTGGGCGACGGTACATGTCTTAAGATCAAATTCCAGATTCCAGATTCCAGATTCAAGATTCAAGATTCCAGATTACTAAGAATCGAGACAAAAAACTAATTTCGGGTTTCAACTTCAGTTGCTTCAGAAACCAGAAACTCGGGGGTAACGATCATCGGAACAAAAAATCCGGCCGCCGTATTGAACAACCTAATGCGGGCTTGCCGCCGAACGTTTGCCAGATGACCAAAGTTCCATGTAACTAGATAATCGATTTTATGAAACGAAGCAACTGCGACATGCAGGGCATCGGCGATGAACTTGCGATGAAAAATACCGCGTGACACATAACCCTCAGCCAGGATCGCCGCCTCTTCCGAAAGTTCAACCTGCTCGAGCCCTTCCACCAATTTCAAGTAAGCCGATCGGTGCGGCTCCGCCAGACGTTCCAGTTCGCTAATAACCAATGGCGAAATCACCGCGCGATACTCTGACAGCTCATGCTCCCACCAACGAATCGTCAGGTCGCGGCGGAACGGCTCGCCGTTGTCGAGATACGCGCCGATGACTGATGTTTCAAGATACGTGCTGGGCTTCATGATCACTTTTGACGAGATTGAATCTCTGGCACTGGTCCTGTCTTCGGATTCGGATCGGCCTCGAGTGACTCAAAACGCACAATGCTTCTGCCGAAGTCGAAAATCACACGATAGTGCCGCAGGAAGTTGCCGCCCAGAATTCCACTCTGCAGAAAGCCGGCGGTCTCGTTCACGGGCTCAAGATCCAAAACCGCGGCGTCGATTCCTTCGCGACTGTACGAGCCGATCACCACGCGCGGAAGCGCGGCAATCTTTACATCATCGGCAACTCCCGCGGCGCCGTACACTTTCATTTTTCCCTGCTTGATAAACTGTTGTGCTTCTTCCACCGAGGCTGCTCGTTCCGAAAGCACCGTCACAGTTGCGCCGGTATCAATAATGAAATTTAAGGGCCTATTAATTCCGTCGATGCTCACTTCGCCGCTGAGAAATCCGCTGGCGGTAGTGCGCACCGGAATGTTGACTCCGGGACGTTGGGAGATTTCGCTGTCGGCTGACGTCAGAGGACGCGTCGAACTCGTTTCAGCATCATTACTTCGCGGGCGCGCCAGCGTTAATTGATTTCTGCCGTAATCTACCGACGCAACCAGCCGGCTGAGCGCTGCGATACCGAGGTATCCATCGACCGCGACTTGTTCATCAAAAAAATGACGAATGTAAACCGGGACATTCGTGACGCGAAAGTCACCAATGTCGATTGAGTCGAGATAGCCATAGACGATCTCGAATCGGCCACCGCCCCCGACTGCCCTGGCCATTCCGCCGCGCGCGACGGACTTGACGTTCATCTTCTTCGCCGTTTCTTCGGACAGCACCGACATGCCTGAGCCGGTGTCGAGCACGAAGCGAAGGTACTGTTTCGATCCGTTGATGCGGAGCTTGATTATCGGCCGGTAGTCGGGGCTTTCAAATGTGACGAGCGTGCGGTCGGGTCCATCGAGGTTGTAGAGCGAACCTTGTTGACCGAGGTAGCGCAGGAAATCGACCAGGCCGCGGATCCGCGCGCGCCGTTCAGCATCAGTTTTCGGCGCGACGATGAGAAACCGTTCATACGCATCGGCCGCCTCTTTGTATCGTTCTGAGCGGGCCGCCGCCTGGCCCAGATTGAACACATAATCCGGTTCATCCGGATCGATTGACGCGGCGCGGCGCAAGCCGACGATGCAGGAATAGGTGCGATTTTCATAGTAATCAACCATCGCGAGCCCGGCGATGGCGATGGCTTCATTCTCATTCAAGCTCAGTGCGGTGCGGAACTCTTCGACCGACAAACGAAAATCTCCGGACGCAAGCACCGCCGATCCGAGCAACGCATGCCCGCGTGCCGACAATGGATCGATGGCGATGACGCGCGCCGCGTGATCGAAAGCATCCTGCAAGCGGCGCTGTTTCAATAAAGTGCGGCTTAAACCAAGGCGCGCCTCGAGGTTTTGATCGTTTTTCGTTAGTAGTTCGCGGTAAAGCTGCTCCGCGCGTTGAAAGTCGCCTGACTTCAAAGCATGTTCAGCGCGATTAAGATTCTTGTTGGTGTTGTCGCCGCCAAATGCTGCGCAAGCGATGGCCAGGCCAATGACGCACGTTCGCAGTCGCGCGGACGAAAGCCCGAAATAATCGCTGGCGAAGTTTGTCATGGTCGTCTTCCTATTTAAGAATCTCGCCTGTCTTCATAGACCAAAGCAACAGGTCCAGTTCGTCAAAGTTGATGCTCGATTCCTTTGCGAAACGGCGCATGTCGCTTTCGACTTGCAGGTAGCGCCCGCGCGTCGTGGGCGGTTTTGGCGAATCAATCACGCCAAGCTCGGACAGGCAACGAACGATGTGTTTATCAAGAATGGCGTATCCTCTAAATCCGACGTTTCGTAGGAAATGGCTGGCTTCCTTGTATCCCAACCCCTTTACGCGTGGTTCGTTCGCCAGCCAATCGCGTCGCTCAATCGGATCTCGAAAACTTACTAATCGTTCACGCAAGCGCATGGAGAACGATTCGCGCAGGTAATCTCTGGTGACAACCACGTACGCTGGTCTGGCGTTCGGAAATCGATGTGCGCCCGCGGCAATCAATGCTTGCGTCATTTCCTGTTGAGCACCCGATTGCAATAGGGGCCGGAGCGCTTCTACCGATCGCAATCCCATTTTGGCCGACGCACCGGCGGTGAAAATGCAGAACACCATCTCTTCCCACAAGCGCGCGTCCGAAGCTGTCTGCCAAACGCCACGGAATTCGCGAAGTCGCGATCGAATTTGTTTTCTTCGCTCCGGGTACGTCGCGAGCAAACGATCGATGGTTATCGGTTCACGGTTCGGCTTCACAAATTTTCAATGAACGAATTCTAGGAGTGTGTTCGCAAGACTGTCAACGCGTTTGTGTCCGGGTCATTCGGACCCCGGCATGTACATCCTTGCGCAAGCGGCGAACATCAAAGCCTCCGCGGTGCACTCGAATCAGCGTGCGCCTTCTGTGTTATGATGCGAAACGCGCGTCGCGCGAATGGTCGAATGAATAGAATCACCAAATTCTTTTCCAGGTTTTCCCTTGTACCGGCGGTGATTGTGATCGCTTGCGCGAGTGCATGGTCGCAACCCGCTGCCGGCGCTCGAACCGATCAGAAGCCATCAGAGCAAGCGCCGGTTGTTGGACAAGGCTCGACCTCAGAAAGTAAACAAGTTGGTGCACAAGCCGTCGCCCAGCCGGCTTACCTGACGCCGATCGCGGGATATCAGGGCGTACTTGCTGAAACCCTTGATGGCGTCACGATCGCGGCGCAAGCAGCTGATGACAAATTCAACCCGGCATCGTCCGTGAAGTTGGCGACGACGCTCGTGGCGCTGCAAACGCTTGGGCCGGATCACAAGTTCGTCACTGGCGTTTGGGTAGCCGGCCCAATCGATAAGACTACCGGCACATTGACCGGAGATTTAGTGCTCACCGGCCGGGATCCCTCGTTCCATTATGAACATGCAGTGATGCTGGCGCGGCAGTTGAACGACCTTGGTATCCGCACTGTGACCGGCAATGTGATCGTCGCCCCAGGTTTCACGATGAACTTTGATTGGTCAGCGCGACATTCAGGTGAGATGTTCCGGGATACCCTGGATGCTGCCAGGCGATCGGCCGGCGCCACGCGCGCGTGGATCGATGAGCGGACACTGGTCGGCGATAACAAGAGTCTGAGCAGTGTTCCGAGTGTGGTGGTCAGCGGCGAGATTCAGATCGGCACAGCGCCACCGGGCGCGGTTCCAATACTCACTCACAAATCAAGCAAGCTGGTTGATGTGCTGAAAGCAATGCTGTGCTTTTCCAACAACTTTATGGCCGAACGAATCGGTGAAGGCCTGGGTGGCCCGCAAGCAATCAGTGCTCTCATCACTAAGAAACTGGATCTCAATCCTGATGATCTTTCGTTGTCGTCGACGAGCGGATTGGGTGTCAATCGAGTGACGCCGCGCGCCATGATGAAAATTCTCCGCACGCTGCGAGATGAGCTGGCGAAGAACAAACTTTCGCTCTCCGATATTCTGCCGGTTGCCGGAATCGATCCGGGCACGCTCGAAGAGCGCTACACCGATCCCCAGGAGCGTGGAAGTGTAGTTGCAAAGACTGGCACACTGGTCCGGACAGATGGCGGAGCAAGTTCGCTGGTGGGACAAATGAAAACCAGGAGTGGGCGAGTCGTCTTGTTTGTCATCATGAACCAGCGTGGGAACGTCGGTCGCTTTCGTCAAAACCAGGATTCGATTGTTTCGGCAATTCAAAACTCGCTGGGCGGTCCGGCGCCGTTCGACTATCAACCGGTAAAACTCTCAATGCGGCTGGCCAATTCTGATTACGAAGCGGCAAAAGCACGTGGCGAAGTTGAGCCGCGCGACTAATCTCCTCATCTAACCACATCACCTCTCTTAATTGCCCCATCTGTCAGGGTGAAAGATTCTTTGTCATGACAATCTGTCATGCTGAATGCTCGCCGCCACAAGCGCCGCGCAATTAGGCTCAAAGCCTTTAATTTCCTGCGATTTTGCTCGTCATTCGGACAGGCGCCGGCGACCCTTCAAGGCATGCGCCTTGCCGCGCTTTTAGCGGAACTCCGTGTGTTCCGCATCGCTAAATGACCTCAACTGAAGCACACATCAATCTTTGCAACAGCCTCCTGGCCGCCGAACGCGTATGGGAAGCGACGGTCGACGCCCTGACGGACGCCGTCTACATTTTCGATCGCGATAAGCGCCTTAAGAAAATCAATCATGCAGGCGAATTGCTCGAGCGGGCCAAACGATCTTTTCTCGTCGGCCGGCGGTGCTGTGACATGTTGTGGCGTTTCGAGGGCGCATCATGCATGGTCGATCGTGCGATGTCGAACGGCGCTGAGGTCGATGTCGAACTGGATTCGTCCAACAAAGCGCACCGGCCGCTACAGGTCCGCGTCATCCCGCAAAAAAGAGATCCACAACAAGAGGTCAGTGGTGGCTGCGTCGTGATTGCGCGCGATATCTCTGAGTTGCGACAAGCTGAAGAAGAAACAAGTAAGAATCGGGCGTTTCTTGCGAGCCTCGCCGACCTTGCTCCGGACGAGATTTATACGCTCGATACGAACCATCGAATCACCTGGATGAATCAGCGCGCGGAAAGCGATACCGGGCTCACTCGCTCAGTCTTGCTCGGCCAGGCCTTCAGCATGATTGTATCGACGGAATCAAACGCGGAGGCCGAAAGTGCGCTGGGCTTCACCTTACGCGGCGAACAGAGGCAGTTTGAATTGCGAACGATTTGCGCGGACGGTCGCGTGCGATGTATGGACGCGCACACCTCGCCCTTGTGGCACGACGGCGCAATTACCGGGGTAATGGTTTTCATGAGCGACATCACCGAAAGAAAGTTGGCCCAGGAGTGTGCCGCGCGATCCGATAAGTTGCGCGCGTTGGGCGAACTGGCGGCCGGTGTCGCACACAATTTGAATAATTCGCTGACCGTCATTCAGGGAAGAGCACAGTTACTGTTGATGCGCAGCGGCGCCGATGACGCAAAGAAGAAAAGCCTCGAAGTAATTACTCAGGCAGTCGGTGACTGTTCGCAGACATTACGGCGGCTGCTCGATTTCTCGAGACGCAACGCAACCCGCGCGACTGTGCCCGTCGACCTTAGCGAACTCGTTACGTCGAGCGTGGAAATCGCTCGGCCAAAATGGCAAGCAGAGTCTGCGCACAAAACTGGCTCGATCGATGTGCGGGTAGATGCGCCGGGACCAGTAATGGCGATGGGCGACTCTTCAGAGTTGCGCGAAGTTGTACTGAATCTAATCTTCAACGCCGTCGATGCTATGACCCACGGTGGCGTCATCGAAGTTGGTACCGGTGTCGAGGGAGCGTCTGCGAAGTTCTGGGTGGCCGACAACGGCGCCGGCATGCTGCCCGAAGTCGTCGCCCGTATCTTTGAGCCTTTCTATTCCACTAAGGGCGAGCGCGGAACGGGTCTGGGACTCTCGGCCTCTCACGGCATCATTGAAAACCACGGCGGCGATATCAAAGTAACCAGTGAAGTAGGCAAGGGGACTCGCTTTGAGGTGGTTCTTCCGCTTCATCAGGCGGGTTCATCTATCGTTACGGAGGCCAAAGCCGAGGCGGTTGAAGTGAAGCCGGCACGCATATTGGTGGTTGAAGACGAAGAAAACGTGCGCGTGTTGCTTAACGACGCGTTTCGCACCGGCGGCCACGAGGTCACCGAAGCGACCACTGGGGCAGAAGCGCTCAAGAGCCTCGACGCCAAAGAATTCGATTTGATGGTTTGCGATCTCGGTTTACCGGAATTGAGTGGCCTGCACGTCGCGCGCTGGGTCAAGGAGTTCCGTCCCAACATGCCAGTCATTATTGCGACGGGTTTCGCCGGGATGATCGCCGACGAAGATTATGACAAGGCGCGTATCGATGAAGTCATCAGTAAACCTTACGCGGTTGCTGACGTGCTGGTGCGCGCGAACATGATTCTCGCTCGTGAGGCGAGCGGGCATCGCGAAACAGTTCTGGTCTAAGCTAGCCCGACGCTTCGAATAAAACTAAAGCTTGACACTCCAAGCATCGCAGTAAATGATGAACTGCGATCATGCCTGACATCCTTCTCGTCGAAGACAAAGAAAGCCTGCGTCGCGTCCTGCGATTGACGCTGGAGCGCGCCGGTTATTCTGTCACTGAAGCCGCGGACGCCCGCGAGGCAATGACTGAAATTGGACGAGTGCCTCACA
>DASWQK010000272.1:0-4590 GCA_036403735.1 Pyrinomonadaceae bacterium | reverse complement strand
GCGTTATTACGGAACCGCTTGCGCCAGCAAGCGGGTTAACAGACGAGCCTCAATCGCGCTCCGACGAAGACTCAATCCAATCACTCCTGCTCCGTCAACTATGTCCATCGCCTCGTGTCGGTTGGGGCATCGTTCTGGGCGAAGAAGGTCTGGCAACTGCGATGATCGACATCAGTGACGGCTTGTCTTCCGATCTCCATCATTTATGCAGAGAGAGCGGTGTGGGCTCACTAATCGAATCCTCATCCATTCCTCTCGATGATGATGTGAAGAGGCTCTGTGGTCGACGCGCTCTCGATGCGCTCGCTCTCGCGCTGCATGGCGGCGAGGATTTCGAGTTGCTCTTCACGGTGGCGCCGGAGAATGTGTCGCGACTTCCGAAGCGAGTAGACGGCGTGGCTATTTCGCACATCGGCGAAATCACGGACGCGGCGCGAACTATTCGGATTCGCGAGAGAGACCGAATTTGGGATTTACAGGCTCAGGGGTTTTCGCACTTTAAGGATTAGCTCGATCGTATGTGGTTTACGCTAGCCGCTGACGCACTTGTCGTCATTCATATTCTGTACGTCGCCTACATCGTCGTTGGCCTCGTTCTGATTTTGGTCGGACTGCGGCGGACACTCACTTGGATTCGCAATCCCTGGTTTCGCATCACGCATCTCGTCGCAATCCTAATCGTAATCTGCGAAATAATCGTGAGGGCGAATTGCCCATTGACGACCTGGGAAATGCGTTTGCGCGCGATGGCTGGACAATCCGTGAATCAAAGCACGTTCATGGACCGGCTGTTGTCATTCATTTTGGTTGCCGATGCGCCGCGTTGGCTTGTCAGTGGTTTGTATTTCGCTTTTGGACTGGCGATCACGTTGCTCTTCGTTTTCGCACCGCCCCGTTGGCAGCGAGTTAGAGAAAACAGATCAATTAATCAAATCGCACCCTGAAGCGGTGCTGGAGATTTCGAGGCTACGCCTGACCGGCCCTGCATGCACATCGTGACATCATCCAATCATCGGGTCGATGTTTGACTCACTCAATCCCCTTCCCTAGACTCACCTCTCGATGCTTCGCATTCACAACACTCTCTCGGGCCAACTCGAAGAATTTCGCCCGCTCAAGGAAGGCGAAGTGGGGATGTATTATTGCGGGCCCACCGTTTGGGATTTCGGACACATCGGGAACTTTCGTTCGGCGATCGCCGCTGATGTGTTGCGCCGTTATCTGAAATTCAAAGGCTATCGCGTGACCCAGGTGATGAACCTCACGGACGTGGACGATCGCATCATCACGAAGGCGAAGGAACAAAACAAGACGCTCGACGATTACACCGCGAAATACATCGAGGCATTCTGGGAAGATTTTGACGCGCTCGGTTGCGAGCGTCCGGAAGTCGCGCCGCGGGCAACCCGTCACATCCCGGAGATGGCCGAGCTGATCGATAAGCTGGAGAAAAACAACCATGCCTATCGATCTGATAGCTCGATTTACTATCGCATCAGTTCCTTCCCTGACTACGGAAAGCTTTCAAAAATTAATTTCGCCGGCAACATCGCCGGAGCCAGCGAGCGCGTTGACACTGACAAGTACGAGAAGGAAGACGCGCGCGACTTCGCTCTGTGGAAAGCACCTGCGAAAGAGGACGAACCCTCATGGGAAACCAGCATCGGCCGTGGCCGGCCGGGTTGGCATATCGAATGTTCGGCAATGTCGATGAAGTATCTCGGCGAGACTTTCGATCTGCATCTGGGCGGAATCGATCTGGTTTTTCCGCATCATGAAAACGAGATCGCCCAGAGCGAAGGCGCTACCGGGAAACCATTCGTGCGCTACTGGTTTCACTTTGAGCACCTGAAGGTCGAAGGCGAAACGATGTCAAAGTCGAAAGGCAACTACTACACGTTTCGTGATTTGACTGAGAAAGGATTCACGCCCGCCGGGGTTCGTTATTTTCTCTTGAGCGTGCCGTTTCGCAAGCAACTCAATTTCACGTTTGACGCGTTGCGCGGGGCCGAGAAAACAGTTGCCAGCTTGCGCGACTTTCGCGCGCGGGTGGAAGAAGCGAGAGCAGAGCCGGGAAGTAACGAAAAGATTTCGGCGGCCGCAAAGAAAGCGATTGGTGAATTCGAAGCCGGCATGGATGATGATTTGAATACGTCGGTGGCACTGGCGGCGGTGCATGATCTAACTCGCGAGGTGAATACGGCGTTGGCGCGCGGCGATGTGCGTGAAGAAGACAAGCGCGCCGTGCTGGGCGCGATTGATCGAATCGACAGCGTGCTGAATGTCTTTGGAGATTCAGAACCGCAGAATGTCGACCTGGAGATTCAAGCACTGATCACGCTGCGCCAGGAAGCGCGTCATCGTCGAGACTTCAACCGTGCGGACGAGATTCGCGATCAGCTTCTTGAACGTGGGATTATTTTAGAAGACACGAAAGACGGCGTCAGGTGGAAACGAAAGTAGCGTGAAGCGGTCGTCGCGCCGACGGGCATTAGCCCGCGCGTAAGCAAGGGCTCACAATCGGAGCCCTCCCTAACGGTCGGGCTAGTGCCCCGCCTTCTCAAACAACTCAATGCCCTTCTCCCTCAAATATCGATCGCGCGCCATCTTTCAAATTCGTTACGCGCTGCTCGCTCTCTTAGGCGCCATCCTCTTCGGCACGATTGGCTTCAAGATCATCGAAGGCTGGTCCATCGCCGACAGTCTGTATGTGACGGTGCAAACGCTGACGACTGTCGGTTATGGCGATCTCCCTCCGCACAACCCGGCTGGCCGCGCGTTCGCGGTGGTCGTGATGTTGATGGGAGTCGGCGGAGTTGCGCTGGCTGCCTCGACCATAGTTCAATCTGTCGTTCAATCCGAGTTGGTTTCCACTTTTGGGCAACGGCGTCAGTCGAGAAAAATGAACAAGCTTCGCGATCACTACGTCATTTGCGGATCGGGCCGGGTCGGCTCGCACCTGGTGCGCGACATGGTGGGCGCGAATCAATCGTTTGTCGTGATCGAAAATGATCCGCAACGCGCCACCGAGTTCAGCCAGCGAGGCATCAATGTTTTGGTCGGTGATGCGACGCTGGAAGAAAGCTTGCGCGAAGCCGGAGTTGAGTACGCGCGCGGCCTCGCCGCCTGTTTACCAAACGACGCGGACAACGTTTATGTGGTGCTGACCGCCCGTGATTTGAATCCTAATCTGCGCATTGTGGCGCGCGCTGCTGAGGAACAGGCCGAAGCCAAGCTGTTACGCGCGGGCGCGAATCACGTGGTCGCGCCGACGATCATCGGCGGCCATCGAATGGCGGTGGCGCTGACCAAGCCCGCTGTCAGCGAATTCATGGATTCGATCACCGCGAACGAAATCGGCCTGGGATTCGAACAGGTTGAAGTTGAGGCAGCTTCAGATTTAGTCGGCCTGGAATTACGCAACACCGCGATTCGGTCCGAACTCGACGTAGTAATCATCAGCATCCGGCGACAGGACGGCGAGATCATTTTCAATCCCGCGGGAGAGTGCCAGATCCGCGCCGGCGATATTCTGATTGCGATTGGGCGCGCCGAATCGCTGTCGAAATTGAATGAGATGGCGCGGGGAATACAATGAGTTTCGCGTTACGAGTTTCGGGTTTGGAGTTGTTCAGAAAATTTGCATCTCGAACTCGAAACTCGAAACTACTGTTTTGAGAGTTCTGGTCACAGGCGGCAGCGGTTATCTCGGCACTCACGTGCGCCGCTTCTTTGACGCTGAGGATTTTTCGCGACGCTCTCATCTCGACGTGCTCAGCTCGCTCGATGCATCGAGAGTCGCTGCCTATGATGTCGTTATTCATCTCGCGGCCCACCTCAGCAAAGACCCCGCCGAGGCCGACCTTTGTTTTCGCACGAACGTTGAAGCAACTGTAAATCTGCTGCGCGAGATGTCGCCGCAGTCAGTTTTCATCTTCGCCTCTACCAAAGACGTTTACGGCGCCCACGCAGATAATTTTGATGAAGTGCCGGAGACTTGCAGCACCCAGTATCAGAACCACACCGCGCTCGAGTGGTCAAAGCTAATCGCGGAAAGATACGTTGAATACTATGCCGCCCAGCGTAACTTTCGCTCGTGCATCTTCCGTCTGTCGACAATCTATGCGCGACCAACGGAAGGCAACGAGAATGGCTTTGTCACTCACTATGTCGAGTCAGTGAAGCGCGGTTGGTCCATTCGTTTGCCGCTGGAAGGAAAACCGGTCAGAGATATCCTGCACGTCGATGATTTGTCGCGCGCGTGTAAGGCGTTCGTCGATTCTTCGGTAACTCAGGGTTTGTATAATCTTGGCGGTGGCCGCGAAAACGCCCTATCGCTGCGAGACATTGTCGATCGGGTCGGCGAAATGATTCAGTGCCATCCCGTGATCGATGAGGTTGCGAAACTCCCGGCGCCGGTGCCCCTGAATTACATTTCCGATCTCGCGCGCGTGAAACATGAATTGAATTGGCAGCCGACAATTGGCATTGAAGAAGGACTGCGAAGTTTGATTTAGGGCGCGGGTCAAATAGTTTCAGGCTTCCTTAGGAGCTAGTGTTTATAGCCGGTTATTCAGAGAAGGGAAAGTG
>DASWQK010000271.1:0-4916 GCA_036403735.1 Pyrinomonadaceae bacterium | reverse complement strand
CGCGGCATAATTCTTTGGACGCATGCCAACCATTTTCCGCACGAAGCGGTTATTCAATCTTACCGGCGCGCGCTGGACCTGGATCCAAATTTCGACGAGGCGCATCACCAATTGGGTGTTGTGTATTTTCACATTGGACTGCTCGATAAGGGTTTGGCTGAACTGAAAGAGGCGACGAGCATCAACCCGAGCAACAACATGGTGCGCTTCCGTTTCGGCGTCGTCGATTTGTATAAGGGAAAATATGAAGACGCCTATGCCATTTTCAAGGTCACGCCTTTGACGTCGAGTCCTTCACTGTGGACTTTTCAAAGTGCTACCGCTTTGTGGCGGATGGGTCGTTCTGAAGAGGCAAACCAATTGCTCGATGATTATTTGCAAAAGTATCCGGAGGACGAAGGCGGAGTTGGAACGAGCGTGAAAGCGATGATGCTGGCTAAGGCAGGCAAGAATCGCGAAGCGGAAGCGGCCATTCAACGCTCGATTGAAAACGGCAGGGGCTACGGTCATTTTCACCACACTGCTTACAATATCGCTTCGGCTTATGCGCTCATGAATCAAACCGAACTTGCAGTCAAGTGGTTGCAAGACACCGCCGATGACGGCTTCCCCTGCTATCCATTATTTGCGAACGACACCAATCTCGAGAGTCTGCACAAAGATGATCGGTACGTCGCTTTTATGGCGAAGCTAAAACAGCAGTGGGAGAATTATCAAGCGACGCTTTAGGGGCTTCCGGCCCGTGACAAGTAACGGTATCGCGGAGAGCACCACCTCATGATCGATGGCACAAAACTGGGCCGCTATGAAATCCGCTCAAAGATTGGCGAAGGCGGGATGGGCGAAGTTTACCTGGCGCAGGACACGAAGCTTGATCGCAAAGTCGCGCTGAAGATTCTGCCGGCTGATGTGGCGTCGCAACGCGATCGGATGGAAAGGTTTATTCGGGAAGCAAAGTCCGCCGCCGCTCTCAATCATCCGAACATCGCGCACATCTACGAAATCGGCGAGCACGACGGGACGCACTTCATCGCGATGGAGTACATCGACGGTGAAACGCTGCGCGAGAAGATCCATAAGAGCAGAGTGCCACTCTCCAAGCTTCTGAAGTATCTGAATCAGGTGGCGGAAGGACTGGGGAAGGCGCATGCGGCCGGCATCGTCCATCGCGACCTCAAGCCTGAGAACATCATGATTACTCGCGATGACTACGCGAAGGTTCTCGACTTTGGGTTGGCAAAGCTCGTTGCGCCGCAGAGAAGCTTCGGATCCGGCAGCGGTTCCAGTGAAGTCGCCACCGCCCTCATGCACCAGCATTCAACTCCGGGAATGGTCATGGGAACGATCGGATATATGTCCCCGGAACAGGCGAGCGGTCGCGTGCACGAAATCGATCACCGCTCAGACATCTTCTCGTTCGGCTGCATTCTTTTCGAAGCGGCAACGGGACAGAGAGCTTTCGAAGGGAAGGATGCTCTCGATTCGTTACACAAAATCGTTCACGCCCCGACACCGCAGTTGAAAGATGTGAACCCACTTGCGCCCGACGAGTTGCAAAGGATCGTGCGTCGATGCCTGGCGAAGGAATCCGAGAAACGTTACCAGTCGATCAAGGAAGTCGCGATTGAACTTGACGATCTACAACAGGATCTAAAAGCTCAAACCGCATCGAACTATTCCGGTCATGCGGTGTCTTCAACGAGTGCGGCGACTTCAGCGTCCGCGCGTGCCGAGGAAGGCTTCTGGGTTGCGGTGCTGCCATTTAAAACGAGTGGCACAAGTTTAGAGGTCAACACTTTGGCTGAAGGGCTCGCGGACGAAATCGTAACCGGTCTATCGCGCTTCTCTTATCTTCGGGTGATCGCGCGCAGCTCTACTTCGCGGTACGCCAGCGAGACGTCTGATGTGCGCGACGTGGGAAAGGAACTCGGAGCGCGTTACGTCATGGAAGGCAGTTTGCGACAAGCTGGCACAACACTTCGTGTGGCCGTGCAACTCGTCGACGCCATCTCGGGCGCGCAACTATGGGCGGAGACCTACAATCGCGCCTTCAGCACCGGACAGATTTTCGAGTTGCAGGACGAGCTGGTTCCACGGATTGTTTCGACAGTCGCGGATCTGCACGGTGTGCTGCCGCACAGTATGAGCGAAGTTGTTCGGCGCAAGCCTCCCGACCAACTGAGCCCATACGAAGCAGTGCTGCGCAGTTTTGGTTACACCGAGCGCGTGACGGCAGACGAACTTGCGGATGCACTCGCTTGCCTGGAATTGGCGGTGCAAAAGGCTCCGAATTATGCGGACGCTTTGGCGATGCTGGCGTCATATTACACACAGGACCACGGCCAGGGCTTTGACTTAAGAACTGAACCGCTGTTGAAAGGGGAAAACCTCGCGCGAAAAGCGGTAGAGATCGCACCTGCTAATCATCTGGCTTGGATTAGTTTGGCCCAGGTACACTTCTTCCAAAAGGAATTCCAAACCTTCACTAACGCCGCAGAACGTGCCGTCGCGCTCAACCAGATGGACGGCAACTCGATGGCCACTCTGGGAGAACTACTTACGTTTTCCGGCAACTGGGAGCGTGGCCCTGAGCTGGTCGAGCGTGCGAAGCAACTCAATCCAAATCATCCGGGTTGGTATTGGTACGTGAACTTCCATCGAGCATACCAAGAACGCGATTACGAAAGCGCCCTCGGTTTTGCGCTCAAAGTGAATCTACCAAGTCACTGGGTTTCTCCCGCAATGCTCGCCGCTGCATACGGACAACTTGGACAACGTGAAGCTGCCGCCAAAGCTGTGCGCGACATGCTCAAACTGCGGCCCGAAGTCGCTTCCACCGTGCGAGTGAATTTGGAAAAGTGGTGGACTCCTGAAGACGTCGAGCACTTCATTGACGGACTGCGCAAAGCAGGGCTTAAGATTGCCGCTAAAACGGAAGGCTCAGAGTTCAGCCTTGAGGCTGTTGATCCCGCGACTGAAGACAAGCTGAAGCTTGAACTCTCAACACCTTCAATCGCCGTGCTCCCCTTCACAAACGTGAGCGCCGATCCGGAAAACGAATTTTTCTGCGATGGACTGGCTGAAGAACTGCTCAATGCGCTGGGGAAGATTGAGGAATTGAAAGTGGCCGCGCGCACGTCGGCGTTTTCGTTCAAGGGCAAAAACGTCAACGTAAGCGAAATCGGTCGCGTGCTCGGCGTCAATACGGTATTGGAAGGCAGCGTTCGCAAAGCGGAGGAACGTGTTCGCATCACGGTTCAACTTGTCAGCATTGCGGATGGTTATCATCTCTGGTCGGAACGTTACGACCGCGAGATGAAAGACATCTTCGACGTGCAGGATGAGATCACCCTGGCGATTGTCGATGCGCTGAAGGTTAAGTTGCTGGGCGCGAAGAAGGCGGCGGTACTGAAACGTCACACGAGGAGCCCGGAAGCACACGAGTTTTATCTGCGAGGTCTTTCATACTTCATGAGGTGGACGCCCGATTTTTTTCAGAAAGCGATTGAGAGTTTTGATCAGGCCATAGCGATCGATCCCCGGTATGCCCCAGCTTACGCCGGGCTGGCCGAATGTTATACCGAAATGTCCTTTTTCGGTGCTCCGCGGGAATGGATGCCCAAAGCAAAAGAGGCGGCCCGCCAGGCATTGGAACTCGATGACACGCTCGGCAACGCTCACAATTCCCTTGCGGTCATCAAAATGTATTACGACCGGGACTACGCAGGCGCCGAGCATGAGTTCAAACGCGGAATCGCTCTCGATCCGGGCAGCGCTCATATTCATATGTGGTATGGCTGGTATCTCGGGTTGATGGGCCGATTTGACGAAGGCTTAAAAGAGCAGAGACGCGCGCAGGAGCTCGATCCGCTCTCCGACCACTCCAATTTCGGAATTGGCGCGACCTTCTATTGGTCGCGACAGCCTGAGCGCGCGATCGAACACTTTCACGGAGTGATCGAGTTGAATCCGAACTTCCGCATAGCGTACTGGTTTCTGACTGACGCTTATGTAGCAAAGGGTGACTTCGCTTCGGCTATTGCCACAATCGAGAATGCGCCGATAGCACTGAACGATCCGGTTACGTTATCAGCGGCGGGGCACGCATACGGGAAAGCGGGAGAGCGTCGCAAGGCGCTGGAGATTCTCAGTGAGTTAGAGAGGCAATCTAGTCAAGAGTACGAGCTGGCCTTTCACATCGCGCAGATTTATCTGGGACTTGGTGATCACGAGCAAGCTCTGGCGTGGCTGGAAAAGGCTTGCGATGAGCGATCCATCTGGCTGATCTGGTTGGGTGTGGATCCGAAGTTCGATCCCCTGCGCTCCGACCCGCGCTTTCAGGATTTGTTGCGGCGTGTCGGGGCTGCCGCAGAGCTTCGATAAATACAGATGAGTCTGGTAACAGGAACAAAACTCGGTCGTTACGAAATCCGCTCGAAGATCGGCGAGGGCGGAATGGGCGAGGTGTATCTGGCCCAGGACACGAAACTGGATCGCAAAATTGCGTTGAAAATTTTGCCCGCTGAGGTTGCAGCCCATCCGGATCGCATGAAGCGCTTTGTGCAAGAGGCCAAAGCTGCGTCGGCGCTGAATCATCCGAACATCATCACCATTTACGAGATCGACGAAACGGAATCAGGTCACTTCATTGCGACCGAGTTCATTGATGGCGAGACCCCCGGAAAGGGAGGCGAGGCAAAGAAGGCAATAGATGAATTGAAGCAGTCATCAAAGCAACGGTATGTATCATCGTATTATCTTGCCCTGATCTACGCGGCCCTGGGAGAGAAGAACCTGGCGTTCGAGTGGCTGGAAAACGCTTATAAGGAACGCTCTGACTTGCTGATCTATCTCAAGGTCGATCCCAGGCTGGACAGCCTCCGCTCCGACGCGCGCTTCACGGATTTGATACGGCG
>DASWQK010000270.1:0-3046 GCA_036403735.1 Pyrinomonadaceae bacterium | reverse complement strand
AAAAATTTGGGGAAGCTACGCAGACTGACAGAAAGCAAACCCTGCACTATGACTGGCGGGGGCCCTGGCTCCATCACCGGAGATAAAGTTTATGCCGGCAGTGGCGTCGAAACACGCTCACTCCGATCGAGCCGAGCAAGTAGCTGGAACGTTGAATCAACGAGTGACGCTTTGGACCCGCAGCGATGTATAGCAAAGCACGGCCACTATTGCACGAAAGATGGCTGAATAATGCTCTGAGCCAGCGTCTGGCGATACGGAGTTGGTCAGCAGCCTTGTAGAAGCGCTAAGGCAATCGCTTTTGCAGGTTACCCGAATGGACTCGGGAAAGGTTTTCTGCGACCTCTTTTGGCTTATCGATCTCTATGGCCCGTAAGGCATGTTGTTCCTGCAATTCAATCCATAGGTCAAGAGCTTTCCGATACCACTGCTCGGCTTCCGCTGCGTTTTTCAAAACGACAAAAGTAGCACCCATGTCCGTGTAGAGCCGTGCGAGCCCGCGACGATAGTCGATCCGTTGGCGATGCGCGGCGACGATCGGTTCACGGATCGTGCGCGCCTCCTGAAAATTTTCGTTTGCTTTTGCGAAATTGCCGCCGGCCGCAAAACTCTCGCCGGTGAGCATCAGGCTTTCCGCTAAGTCGTCGGGATACTCAACATTGGTGGCATCGAGGGCGACAAGCTCCCGCCGAATGCCGACGGTCCTTTGCAGAATCGCCAGCGCGCCGTGATAGTCACCGGACGCCAGAAGAGTTTCGGCAACATGATGCGAACAGTCTCCGACGTCTTTCTTGCCGCGCGCATTCTGCGGATCCTGTTTGAGAAAATCTTCGTACATCGCCAGACCGCGCCGGCCGTTTTCCAGGGCCTTCGGATAGTTTTTCAAGCCGCGATACGCATCGCCGACGTGATCGAACCCGGTGGCCATCGCGCGCGCGTATTCAATGTTTGCCGGCTCGAGTGCTGATAGTTCCTGCTCAAGCGTTACCAGCGCCATGTGGTTGTCGAGCGACTTTTGCCAATCGCCTTTGATCGCGAAAATAAACCCGAGCCGCTCTCGGCAAACGGCGAAGCGATGCTTCACGGCGGCGTCGGGAAATGGCGCGCGATTCTGTTCAGCGAGCGACAGGCACTTCTGATACATCGCCAAAGCTTCGTCGTAGTTGCCAATCTCAGCCAGGGCATCGCCGAGAAATGCCGGATTGCGCGTCGCGGTTTGATATGTCGTCAGATCATGCGATCCGGGCAAGAGTTTGTCGGTGATCGCCGTAGCTTCGCGCATGCAGTCAACCGCGGAATTCGGTTTTCCCAACACCTGAAACAGCGGACCGAAACGCGAAAGAGTTATCGCCAGGCCGAGTTGGTATTCCGTGTTATCAGGTTGCAGCGCTACCAAACGTCGCCGAGTTTCAAGCGACTTCTCGTAAGACTGCAAAGCTGAACCGGTATTGCCGGTGCGCGAAAAACCCGGCCGTCCCTGCACATCACCGAGTTTTAGATACGCAGTCGAGAGTTCCCACAGCAACTCGCGATCGTCGCCGGCTTCCTGCGCCAAACTGTCCAGATACTCCTGCGCTTTTTTTACCACCATTTCGCGTGCTTTGGTCGCGCCGCTCAAGTCGGCGATTGAATCGTGAAAGTCAAACAGAAAAGAGTTCGTCAGGTTCCGCACATCTCGGAACCTGCGTTCAGCTTTGGCGCGTTCCCGGCGAGCGACGCGCGCCTGCCAACTTGTTATGACCGTGGCTGATAGCAGCGTGAGGACCACGATCAATGCCGCCGCAACACCCGCTTTATGTCTGGTGACGAATTTACTCGCGCGATACGAGAACGTGTCAGGACGGGCGAGCACCGGCAGCCCCTTGAGATGGCGCCGGATATCTTCCGAGAATTCCTGCACCGAGGCGTAACGTCGTTCGGGTTCTTTTCGCAGCGCCTTGAGCAGGATGTTATCCAAATCGCCGGCCAGACGGCGGCGTAGCTTGTCGATGGTCGCGTCGCGAGTGCGAGTGATTGTTGCCGGAGCCGGCGAATGATCTTTGGCAGCGCCGGCCTCACGAGTTGCATCGATTCGCGTGAGTGCGACACTGGGTTTCAGCGGCTGTGTTGAGGTGATTAAGCGAGCCGCATCCTCGGGCGAACGAGTTTCGAATATGAATGGACGACGCCCGATCAGTAACTCGTATAGCAGCACGCCGAGGGAATAGACATCGCTCTTCGTGTTGACCGGTAAACCGCGCAACTCCTCAGGACTCGCGTATTCAGGTGTGAGCACGCGACCTGCAGTCATCGTCCCTTCAGCAGGACTTGAACCGCTTAGTAATTTGGCGATGCCAAAGTCCAGCAACTTGGGGGTTCCGTCTTCAGTAACGATGATGTTGCTCGGTTTCAGATCGCGATGCACGATCAGATTCTGATGTGCGAAGGTGACCGCCTCGCAAACCCGGCGAAACAGATTCAGCCGCTCGGTTGTATTGAGTTTGCGTTCATTACAGTAGCGTTTGATGTTGATGCCCTCAACGTACTCGAGAACAAAGTATGGCAAGCCATTCGTAGTCGTGCCTCCATCGATCAAGCGCGCAATGTTTGGGTGATCGAGATTGGCCAATATCTGCCGTTCAATTACAAAGCGCTTAACGATGGCGTCGGAATCCATGCCGCGCTTGATGACTTTTAAAGCGACTTGCTTGTGGAAAGATTCATCGGCGCGCGCGGCGAGATAGACCGTACCCATACCGCCGCGCCCCAACTCGCGAATGACCTGGTAGCTGCCAATCTGTTGGCCGACGATCTTGCCGCTTGGATCAGCTTCGTCTCCTGTTACTAAGCCAACATCGACGAATGCGGCTTGTTGAATGAAGTTGCCCAACGATTCGTGCGCGGCCAGAAGCGCCAGAACTTCCATGCGCAGACCCTCGTCATCCGCGCACGTTGAGCTTAGGAATGACGAGCGGTCCTGCACGTCTAGCGCAAGGGCTTCCGTAAAGAGCTCTTTTACTCTGGGCCAATTATTCATAACACGTCGTCTTTGCTGGAAGGACGCGAA
>DASWQK010000269.1:0-4617 GCA_036403735.1 Pyrinomonadaceae bacterium | reverse complement strand
GTCCTCTGCGGTTGATCCTCGCTCCTGCGAAATGAAACCGCAGAGGACGGACTGAGGTCTGCGCAGATGAACGCGGAGGAAACCGAAAAGGACACTACCACCATGCCGGTGTGTAGCGATGGCCATTTTGAAATATCATTGCCGCCGGCAACACTCCTGGTGGATGTCTGCCAACTTTGCTCGTGAGGTGAACATATGTCGAGAAATCTCGTGCCTTCAGTGATGACTCTTGAAGCTTTAAGGTCAGTGCCGCTCTTTGCCTCGCTTGATGATGCTGCAGCCGATCGTCTGCGTAGTCTGCTGCTGGTCCATAAAGTCAAGAGTGGCGGCGCGATCTTTCGCGCTGGTGATAGCGGCGATTCACTCTGCCTGATCGAATCGGGCCGGGTGCGCATTAGCATGACTGACGAGCTTGATAAGCAGATCATCCTGGCCGAACTGGCAGAAGGGGACTTCTTTGGCGAGATCGCCCTCATCGATGGTCAGCCTCGCACCGCAGATGCGACTGCTACTGAGGATGCACGGATTGCGGTGCTGTCGAGAGGTGACTTCCTCGGCTTTGTTCGTAGCGATCCCGACGTGGCGATGGAGATGATCAGCGCGGTCAGTCACCGGCTGCGCCGCACGGACGATCTCCTGCGCCGGAGAGTCACGCGCAATGTCAACGAAGAGGAAGATGCCCAGAAGACATTCGCCGCCCGCATGGCGGACATGATCGCGGAATTTGGAGGCAGTTGGAAGTTCATCGGCGCCAGCGCCACGCTCCTGATTGCGTGGATGATTCTTAACACCTGGGTGTTGCGCGCCGCCGCTTTCGATCCGTCGCCTTACATTCTTCTTAACCTGATGCTGGGGATTATGGGAGGCTTGCAGGCGCCGATTATCCTGATGTCTCAGAATCGGCAGAGTGATAAAGATCGTCTGCGCTCCGATCTTGATTATCGCGTCAACCTTAAGAACGAGTTGTCACTAACTGAACTCAAGCGCCGGTTTGATGTGCTGGAAAACGAACGGCTGCCGTTGCTCTTCGAAGAACAAAATGCTCGGCTGCTTGGGCGATATGCAAGTCCGTCATCAACAGAAGGTACGACCCAGTGATCTTGTGCGCTAGTCAATTCGAAATTCTCTGCGCCAACTCTGCATTCTCTGCGTCTCCGCGGTGAGTGCAGTTGAAATCTATTTATTCACCGCAGAGTCGCAGAGGTCGCTGAGATCGCGCAGAGAAAAACCGAAATCAGGATACGAGCATACGGCGCCGCTCGCTTGACGATTGTTAGTCGCAAACCTAAACTTAAGTTTGCAACGCTACATTTCAATTGAATTCGCCGGAACGATCAGAAACGTTTCGCAGCGCCGATCTCTGAACCGACATGTCACATAATCTCTTCAACACACTACAATCATTTTCATCGGCCCCGGGCAAAACCGGCCAACTCTATTCGTTGCCACAGCTGGAAAAAGAAGGCGTGGGCCAGGTTTCCAGGCTGCCTGTCAGCATTCGCATCGTGCTCGAATCGGTCCTGAGAAATTTCGACGGGACGAAGATCACGGAAGACGACGTGCGCGCGGTTTCCAACTGGAAACCCAACGCCGAGCGCACCGAAGAAGTGCCGTTCATCGTCGCGCGCGTGCTGCTACAGGATTTTACCGGCGTGCCTCTGCTCGTCGATCTCGCAGCCATGCGATCGGCGGTCGTGCGATTGAACAAAAACCCTGGCGTGATCGAGCCGCTGGTGCCTGTCGATCTGGTGATCGATCACTCAGTGCAGGTTGATTTCTCGGCCACCAGCGACGCGTTTCGCAAGAACATGGAGATGGAGTTCAAGCGAAACAACTCTCGTTATCAATTCCTGAAGTGGGGGATGCAGGCCTTCGATGGGTTTCGCGTGATTCCGCCGGGCATCGGCATCTGTCATCAGGTCAACCTGGAGTACCTCGCGAAGTGCGTGTGGGAGAAGAACGGAATTTATTATCCCGACAGTCTAGTCGGCACTGATTCGCACACGACGATGGTCAACGGCTTGAGCGTCGTCGGCTGGGGTGTCGGCGGAATCGAAGCCGAGGCGGCGATGTTGGGCCAACCGGTTTATTTCCTCACGCCCGATGTAGTAGGCGTTCATCTGACAGGCCGTCTGAAGGAAGGTGTCACTGCGACTGATTTGGTCCTGGCTGTCACTGAGATGCTGCGCAAGGCGAAAGTCGTCGGCAAGTTCGTCGAGTTTCATGGCGAAGGCGCCGCGTCGCTCTCAGTAACTGATCGCGCCACGATTGCGAACATGTCGCCAGAGTACGGCGCGACGATGGGATATTTTCCACCCGACGAAGAGACCTGCGTTTACTTGAAAGCGACGGGTCGATCCGATGAAGAGGTCGAAGCGGTGCGAAATTATTTCAAGGCGCAAGGCATCTTCGGTATGCCGAAAGCTGGTGAGATTGAATACAGCGTCCTGCTGGAACTTGACCTCAACACCATCGTTCCGAGTGTCGCTGGTCCAAAGCGTCCGCAGGATCGCATCGCGCTGCCTGATCTCAAGAATAAATTTCTTGAGCTGTTACAGCAGGACGCCAAAAGTGGTGGCTACGGCAAGACCGGCGATGAAGTGACGGTGCGTTATGCGGCGGACATTGGCGCCAGCGAGCATGCCCTCGCGGTTGTAGTAGGCGGCGGCGAACAACATTCAGCCGGCGTTCCGGCGCCGATCGGGAATCACGTCACTACAAAAGACACGAGTGTCTGGACCGAAACTGAAATGATGAACAACCGCCCGACGCCCGATCGTGTTGCTGAAGTGATGACCGAAGAATTTCCGAAAGCGCACGTCGATCTCGGTCATGGCGATGTGCTGATCGCCGCGATTACGTCGTGCACGAATACTTCAAATCCCAGCGTGATGCTGGCGGCCGGATTGCTCGCAAAGAAAGCCGTCGAGAAGGGTTTGAAAGTGCGGCCGACAGTGAAGACTTCGTTGGCCCCGGGCTCGCGCGTTGTTACTGAGTATCTTGAAAAGACCGGATTGCAGCCTTATTTGAATCAACTCGGTTTCAATCTCGTAGGCTATGGTTGCACGACTTGTATTGGAAACTCCGGCCCACTCGATCCGTCAATCGAAGACATCGTCACCGATCACGATCTGATTGCCGCGAGCGTGCTGTCAGGCAATCGCAATTTTGAAGCACGCGTGCATCAAAGCATCAAAGCCAATTTCCTGATGAGCCCGCCGCTGGTCGTGGCGTTTGCGCTCGCCGGAACGATTGAAAAAGATTTGTCGAAGGAGGCTCTGGGACAGAACGAACAGGGCGAAGACGTTTACCTGCGGGACATCTGGCCCACGTTGGCGGAGATTGGCGAGAAGATGCGCGACGCTTTTGATGCCGAGACGTATCGCGAACTGTACGGAAACTTTGCCGAACAGAATCCGATGTGGAACTCGATTCCGACCTCGAGTGGTTTGACTTATCAGTGGGACCAGAACTCGACCTACATCCAGGAACCGCCTTTCTTCGAAGGCTTTGGCGCGGACGCCGGCGAGATGGCAGACATCCAGGCTGCGCGGCCGCTGGCAATCTTTGGTGATTCAGTCACGACCGATCACATCAGTCCCGCGGGAGCGATCAAAGCGACTTCACCTGCTGGCGTTTACCTGCAACAGCAGCGAGTCGAGGTTCAGGATTTCAACAGCTATGGCTCGCGGCGCGGCAATCATGAAGTGATGATGCGCGGCACGTTTGCAAACGTGAGGATCAAGAATCTGATGGTGCCGGGCACGGAAGGCGGAGTAACTCTCCATCAGCCAGACGGCGAACGCATGAGCATCTACGACGCGGCGATGAAGTATCAGGAAGAGAAGATTCCGCTGGTCGTGATCGCCGGACAGGAATACGGAACCGGATCGTCACGCGACTGGGCCGCAAAAGGGACGCGTCTGTTGGGCGTGAAGGCCGTGGTGGCGCAGAGTTTCGAACGCATTCATCGCAGCAACCTGGTCGGCATGGGCGTGCTGCCTTGTCAGTTCAAAGAAGGAACTAATGCCGCGTCGCTGAAGCTCGATGGCAGCGAGACGTTCGACATCACTGGTCTGGTCGCTTCCGATTACCATTCCGACGGTGCTGGCCCTAAGTTTGAAGTAACTCCGCGTCAGGATGTCACGCTGACAATCCATCGCGCTGATGGTTCTTCACAAGACGTTCCGTTGACTCTTCGCATCGATACACCCATCGAGATCGATTACTACCTGCACGGCGGCATTCTGCCTTATGTTCTGAGGCAGTTGTTGGCGGGGACGACGGGGTTTTAGAAAAAGGGGAAGAAGCGATGACTCACAGATTTGCTTTGTTTGTAGATGGCTCGAATCTCTTTGGCTCCCTTAAGAACATGAACGTTGAAGTTTCCGATTACGAACCATTCTACAGATTCATTTTCGATGAAGCGGTTAAGATATGGCGTGATTCATTTAACACTGTTACGCCGGTCCCTGCGCAATTGAGGTGCGTTTACTGGTACGTCGTTGGATCAATTGATCACTGGGACTTGAGCAACCCTAAGGCAGCTTTATCTTCATGAGCGCTTCAAGGCAGACTACGTTATCAGGCGCACTTATCTCGCCCTGGCAGGCCCGA
>DASWQK010000268.1:0-4601 GCA_036403735.1 Pyrinomonadaceae bacterium | reverse complement strand
GCGTATTCGGAGGATTATTCGGCACTCCGATCATCAATCAGCCCCAGGTCGCAATTCTCGGGGTAGGCAAGATCGAAAAGCGAACTAAGGTCCTTACCTCGACTGACGGTGAAGACTATGTCGCCATTCGCAGCATGGCTTATTTTGCGCTGAGCTTCGATCACCGCATCATCGATGGCTCAGACGCTGAGAAATTTCTGGCTTACATCAAAGAAAGACTTGAGTCAGGACAGTTCGCGATTTAGATCCAAGGCGCACTCCGTTTGGACGACGCACTTGTGCGTCGCTTCGGCCGCGGGACAAGTCCCGCGTCTAAACGAACCGGACTGGCCACACCGCTTGTTTCTTGCAATCGCGTAGCGAAGAAATAATGAATCGCTGTTAACTGCTCTCAATCACGCGTTTCGCGAATTATGCTCTTGACACGCGCCCCTCGTTCTATACTATTCGTCATTTTAAGTTGATGAGTACCAGCCTTGAACTCATTAACCCGACGTTCTTCTTGCAGACAACGTAAGTCCAGAGTTCATCGTCTGAACTCACAACTTCGCCGATGCGGTCAGGCTGCGCGTTGGCAACTAGAATAAAAGGAGTGGAATTTATGAACGTAAAAATGTTTCGATCAATAGCGCTCGCTTTCGGGCTGGCGCTGGCTCTTTCCCCATTAGCTTTCGGACAACCCTCGACTCAAACACAAACCGCGCCGACTGATGCGTCAAGAGCCCGCTCTGTAGCCAGCGGCCAAAAGATGAAGCTCAAAGGCGTGGTCGTGCGCCGTGACGCGGACACTTTTACGGTCCGTGATCTTACTGGAACCGATACAATTGTGCGGCTGAACGACAAGACCTCGGTCAAGAGCAACGCCGCCAGCGTCTTTTCCCGCGGCACCAACTATGGACAGACAAATATTCTTCGTGGCCTGAACCTTGAAGTCGAAGGCCGTGGCGGATCAAATGGCGAGTTGAATGCCGATAGGATTCGCTTCAATGAATCTGATATGCGCACGGCCCGTGCGGTTGAATCGCGCGCCACGCCGCTGGAAGAGCGTGCCAGCGCAAGTGAAGGCCGTTTGAGCGAAGTCGAGCAGAACGCCCAGAAGCTTTCCGGCCAACTCGATGAACTTGCTGCCGTCTCGAACGCAGCCCGTGGCGGCGCCAAAGCCGCACAGGAAACAGCGGACGCAGCGGTTGCGGGCGTGAACGCCACCAACGATCGCATCTCGGCGCTGGACGATTACGTGCCGCAGGATTCGATCGCGGTGAACTTCCGTCTGGGTAGTGCAATCCTGAATGCTGATGCGAAAACCAAGCTCGACGCGATTGCTACGAAGGCGCTTAACGCCAAGGGCTATGTGCTTGAAGTTACCGGCTATGCTGATGCCACCGGCAACACCGAACGCAATCGCGCTTTGAGCTCACGTCGCGCTGATGCCGTCATTCGTTACATGGTTGAGAATCATCAGATCCCGCTGCGTCGCATCGTGACGCCGTACGGCTTTGGTGAATCGAACCCAATCGCCGATAACAAGACTCGCGAGGGTCGTGCCGAAAATCGACGCGTCGAAGTGAAGGTGCTGGTCAACAAAGGCCTGACTTCGCCCGCGCCAACCATTAACCCTGGCAGCGGCAGCGGCCAATAGAGGAGCGCAAACTATTGGTTTGCGATCTGAACAACTTGCCACAAGTTGTTCCACATTGCCAACGATCATGCCGTCAGTGAGCGTCTAATGATTGGAATAGCCAGCAGCACGTAAACTGGCGGCATGAGGAGTTGGTGAATGCATCTAAACAGAAAGAACATTTCATGGCCGGCGCTGACGATAGCAGCGCTGGCTTTATTTTTGCTCGGCGCCACGCTGCTTACACCTGACACGTCCGCGCAAAAGATTAAGCAGCTGCCGCCACCGCCGCCGGTTCCGCGTTACAAACCGAAGCCAACACCAACCCCTGCACCGATCGAATATGACGTCGTTCGCGTCACTTCGAATCTTGTGGGGGTGCCCGTGTCGGTGACTGATGCGCAAGGCCAGCCTGTGCGCGATCTTAAGCCGGGCGATTTTCGAATCGAAGAAGACGGCCGGCCACAGGAAATTGCGCAGCTCGGCGATCCTGAACAAGTGCCGCTGGACATCGCACTCCTGATCGACGTTTCGAGCAGCGTGGTTGCGCGTTTTGATTTTGAGCGAGAAGCTGCGTCACGTTTTCTACAGCGAGTGCTAAAACCCGAGGATCGCGCCACGATTTTCGCAATTGATGAAACGCCCAGACTAATTCAACAGCTCGCCAGTGCTTCCTCTGCATCGCAGAGCGTGTTGTCGATCAAACCCTCAAGCAGTTTCACGGCCTTCTTTGATTCAGTGACTGCCGCGACGAATTATCTCGATCGCAATTCGTCAAACGGACGTCGGCGCATCATGGTAGTAATCTCTGATGGAGACGATACCGCGCGCATTCTCACCGTATCACGAGGGAAAACAGCCCTCATCGGAATGGATGCGCAACTTCAACTCATTCAAAACGCTCAACTGGATATTGTTCATGACATTCAGCGCGCAGAAATCACGTTCTATTCAATTAATCCCAGCGGGCAGACGATGCGCCTGAACGTAAGGACCGCGCGTTCAGAAACAGGGATGGAGCGTTTCGCGACCGCGACCGGCGGCGCTGCTTTTGTTCCGGCCCACGAAAGCGACCTTACCAACATCTTCAATCGCATCGCCTCAGAAATACGGTCGCAGTATCTCCTGCAGTATTACTCGAACAATCAGTCCGGTAGCCGGACGTTTCGCCGCATCTCGGTCACTGCCCCGGCGCATTCCGAATTGCGAGTCCGCGCACGCGAAGGCTATTATCCCAAAGCGAAATAGTTGAACGTCACCAATTCTGGTGAGTCACTATGTGAGGTTACGGGTGTCAGAGTGCCAACTTTAGTTGGGCCTTTCGTTCGTCAAGAGCCCGAATAAAGTCGCACTCTAACCTCGCTGGCGAAACGAAGGACTAGCGGCGGCTCATTGCGAGTGTTAGTGATGCAGGGCAGTGACAAATCTGATCGTTTGCGTGTTGGGTTGGCGCTTTCGGGCGGCGCCGCACGCGGCATCGCGCACGTTGGTGTCCTGCGCGCGTTGGTTGAAAACGGAATTCCGATCGATGCTATCAGCGGCGCATCCGCCGGGTCATTGATTGGTGGATGCTTTGCGGCCGGTCTGTCGATCGAGCGGCTCGAAAAGATGGCCGCCAGTTTTCGTTGGCGTCATACCGCGCGACTTTCCTTTTCACGGCTGGGCTTGCAGTCGAATGCGCGCATGGAAACGTTTCTGCGCGCCAATCTCCCGGTCACTCGTTTTGAAGATTTGAAGATTCCTTTCGCGGCGATGGTTACGGATCTGCGTAAAGGCAGCCTCATTGTCTTTCGTGATAAGGGCGACCTGCCATTCGCTATTCGCGCCAGTTGCGCCATACCTTTCGTGTACGCTCCCGTCGAAGATCGCGACGGCAGATTGCTAATCGACGGCGGCATAGTGCAAAACCTGCCGATCAGCCAAACGCGCGATCTCGGCGCCGACATCGTTATCGGGGTGGACGTGAATTTCGACGGCGTAAAATTTTTCGATCGGCCTCACACGGCACTGGGCGTGCTTGCTTACACCTTCATCGCGGTCGAGCGTATTGTTTCGAATCAACAACGCCGCGACGCAGACCTGCTGATTGTGCCCAAGGTAGGACACATTCGTTGGGACCAGACTCGCCGCGCGAACGAGTTAGTAAAAGCGGGTTACGAAGCGGGACTGGAATCGATCGACGAAATCAGAAAGCTGATCGCGGAGCGCTCTGCGGTGATTGGCCAGCCGAGAGAGACAGTTATCGCTTAGACGGCGCACTTGTCCGCCGCCATAGATCAATGACGTGCCGGACAAGTCCGGCGTCTAAACGATCACACTCCTCAAGAATTCAACCCCCATTCGCACTTTAAGTAGAGTAACGGATTGAACTGATGGATCGCTCGACGCTTTTCTCAACTGAAGGGTTGAGAAATTGCTCGAAACCCCAACCCTCCCTTACACGGAGGCTTTGGATTTTTTGTCAACGTATTAATGAAAGCCCCATAAATGGGACTAAAGAAAACATTTCGCGCTCTTAACCCGGTAAAGCACTGGACTAAGAGAAAAGTAAAGCGACTGTTCCGGATCACTGCCACAGTAATCGCGGTCGCGTTAATCTCGCTCGCGATCTTCTTCATTCACTCATATCGCACGTACGCCAGGCTGGTCGACGATCGACTCGGCCACGGATATCTCACGAGCCGCGCGGGCATCTACGCGGCGCCGCGCACCCTGCGCCCCGGCCAAAAGTATTCGCCTGAACACCTGGCTGAAGTTCTGCGTCGCGCGGGTTACATCGAAAGCGAAGCCGCGAGCGAAGTCTGGAACGGCAGCTTCTCAGTCAAAGCCGGTGGAATTGATATTCGCCCGAACCAAAACGCTGAATTCATTTCAGTTTTGCATGTCTCTTTCACTTCTGATGGACGCATTTCCGGCGTGACTGGCGACGATGTCGCCCTCGACTCGTTCACGCTTGCTCCGGAATCGCTGACGTCAAGCGCGA
>DASWQK010000267.1:0-3025 GCA_036403735.1 Pyrinomonadaceae bacterium | reverse complement strand
TGCGCGGTGCCATGACGCAGCGCCACATGGCTCATCTCATGCGCCATCACTCCAGCCATCTCACCTTCGGTGCGTGCGGCCTGAATCATCCCGCGATTCACGTACATCGCCCCGCCGGGCAAAGCAAAAGCATTTATGTCGCTGGCATTGAGGACCTTAAAATAATAGTGAAATTCTGGATGCTGAAACTCAGAAGGAATCGCCGCGACCAGCCGCTGGCCCACGCGTTCGACGTACGCGTCAACCTCTGAGTCACGCAGCAAAGGAAATTTTTGTTCGGCTTCGGCCGCCGCCTGGCGTCCCAGTCTAACGTCATCCGCAGGTTTGTATTTGTTCGGGTGATAAGTGATTTGGGTTTGCGCGAGCGACGCCAGCGGCATCAGCACGACTGCGATCGCAATCGGTAATGCCAGCCACGCTGTTGCTTTTCGATAAGCCGGTCTCGTCATCTTGTTACTCCTATTAATTAAATCGGCGATTGAGAGGCAACGGTTCCGTCTCTTTCGATGAAGGCCAAACAAAGAGGTTGCCAGCGGCTGACCTTACAAAATCAATGCCACGATCCATCTCCTTTATTAAAGAACCGAGGTTCTGCTGGATTACGGCTCGAAAGCGGCTGACGCGCGAGCTCAAGCGTCACGGTCTTGCAGTCCCGTTGCAAACATTGCCCCGATTTCGTTCAGGAGAGACGGATTTGGTTCAGCCGCACGTAACGCAAACTGTTAGTTTGCGCGCAAGCTAACAGCTTGCGTTACAAGGGAACACCGCATCATTTCCGCGGTTTAATCTTTTCATTCAACCACTTCGTTGGCTCGTCCAGCGGCGCCACATGGAAAGGCTTTCCTTTCCACACGCGGATGATTCCGATTATCAGGAAAATGCTGCTCGCCAATTGAAACAAACCACTGCCAGTCCAGCGGCCGGAAACAAGGCCGGCGAAAGTCAGCAGCATGGTGATTGCGGTAATGATGATTTGCAGCGCCATTCCCTGGGCCGCATGAAACCGGACTTTTGATTCTGTGCGCGGCACCAGCAGGAGCTCCGCGACCGCAGCCACAATTGCCAGCCAGAAAGGCAGGTACGGCAGGATGAGTGCCCATCGTTCCGGAATCCCCAGCCCTGCAACTTTGTTTGATCCCGGCTTGTAATTGACCGGGATGGGCGGCGGTTGATAGACGTTCATCGGCGCAACCGGTGGCGGCTGATAAATGTCCGCTGACTGCACGCGCGGTGCTTCGTAGGTGACAGACGGGCGCGGCGCCGGTGGAGCAAAGATGGACGGATACGAAGTAACTTTGTCATCGATGCGACGAGTGGGCGCTTCGTCGCCGATCTGCGCACGCGATGTCTCTGGATTACTGCGCGCGATGGGATGCGTTTGACCGGCAATGTCTTCGGTCGCGCCACCACGCTTCCGTTCGAACGATTCGTGCGCGCGCTCCGCGACGCCCTTATCGAGTGGATTCGTATCGTATTTGGTGCGCTTCGGCTCCATGATAAAGGTTCTACGAGAGCCTTAGTCCCGCGGTTTCATTGGTAGAGATCGTCAGTAACTCTGTACTCACTCGATTCCCAACCTTCGTGTTCGCTGATGCGAAATGCGCGCACGCAAGGCTCTTCGCTCTCAAGTCCGACAATAAAGTAAACCGCTGATGGGTAGTAGGCAAGGCGCACGTCGGTCTGAGAAGGTTGAGGATCAGCTGCGCGTGGATGAGAGTGATAGATCGCGATTAGTTGTTCACCGCGCTCACGCATCGCGCGCTGCGCCAAAAAAAGATCCTCGGGCGCGGCCTCGTAAGCGACTGAGGGGTCGTCGGCAATGTTTCGCGCGCGATAGACGGTGAGCGCCGTGCCGTCCTCCGAACCGCCAATCACTCCGCAGCATTCGTGAGGAGAGGCTTCGCGGGCATGGGCGATGATTTCGTCGTAGTGGTTTCTGGTGAGATTGATTGTCACACTTTGGAATGGGTATTTTTAAGAGGCGCGCGGGTTTCGCTCCATTAGGAGCGAGATATTTATAGAACCTCTCGATTACGAATCATTGAAGCTCCTTTAGGAGCGACATAACACTCCGCTCCTAAAAGAGCTCAATGCGGTTAATCAAATAATTCGGTTCTATGAATATCTCGTTCCTAACGGACGAAAACAAAATACTCGGCGATCACTCTTTCACGATCTTCAGATGCAACTCTTCCAATTGCTTTGCATCCACCTCGCCCGGCGCGTCGATCATCAAGTCTTGCGCCGACGCCGTCTTGGGAAACGCCATCACATCGCGAATATTTTCGGACGGCACCAGCACCATCAACGTGCGTTCGATTCCCGAAGCGATGCCGCCATGCGGCGGTGTGCCGTAGACAAGCGCCTCAAGAAAGAAACCAAAACGCGCGCGGGCCATCTCTTCAGTCATCCCGAGAGCTTTGAAAACGAGCGACTGCACGTCGCGCCGGTGAATTCTGATTGAGCCGCCGGCAACTTCCACCCCATTGATCACGGCGTCGTATGCTTTCGCGCGAATTTCACCGAACAGTTCCGTCTCGCCATTGACGGCCCGTTCGAACAGCGGCAGATCTTCATCGAGCGGCGACGTGAACGGATGATGCATCGAATAGTAGCGGCCGTCATCCCCGTGAAATTCAAACATCGGAAAGTCAGTCACCCAGAGCGGTGCATAAACGTTTTCCGGAACCAGCTTTTCGCGCCGGGCGATCTCGTTACGCAGGGCGCCGAGGCTGGCTGCCACCACTTCAGACTTACCAGCGACGATCAGCACTGCGTCACCTTTTTGCGCGCCGGCCGTCCCCGCAAGATCCACAACCACGTCATGGCCCAAAACCTTCAGCAGCGAAGATGAAAACTCATCGCCCAATTTAATCCACGCCAGCGCGGTGGCCCCGTATCGTTTCGCAAACTCCTGTAATTCATCCAGCGTCTTGCGCGACATCGATGCAGCACCGCTGACCACGATGCCTTTAATTTCGCCTCGCGCCGAGAGCACCGATGCGTAAGGCGCGAATGTCGTCTC
>DASWQK010000266.1:0-3833 GCA_036403735.1 Pyrinomonadaceae bacterium | reverse complement strand
AAAGGATTTTGGCCGTAATCTTGTTCGCATCAGCGGCGAGCCCAAAACTATCTCGACTTTCCCACGTTCAGCCGTTCGCAAACAACCCGATCCAAACACACTTACCGAGAAGGAAGCCGAACAGATACGCAAGCATTATTTCACGTCTCGTCATGCATTGTGTCCGCGAGATGGAGCTCAACTTCGAATCATTGAATCGGACGCCTCAGATCAGCAGACACCAAGCTTATTTATCAGGTGCGCACTGTGTGGACTCGAGGAGTGGCTACAAGGTCTAATGAGAGTGCGGTAGTCGGGAAAATTTGCAAAATCAAGGAAGAACGAAATCTGGACCAGCCCTTTCGATTCTGCAATTCCCATAAAACGTCCGCCCTAACTAGGCGGTTTAGGTCGAGTTGAATATTCTCGATCCGCTTATGCGAGATCTTCAACGCATCAACAGACGCAACTTCTGCCTTATGACCGGTGGCGCGGTGGCCTCGCTGGCGCTGAGCACCGCTTGCCGTCGTAGTTGGTCCACCCTCCCAAGTGATGGAAGACTGAAGGCGCGGCCACGCGCACCAGGTAACTCGTCCGTCAAGCCATTCCCGCTGGGCAGTTCAACTGTTGGAAGACAAACTTACCTCGGACTGGATCGCGATCGTGACGCGATTCTTCAATTACCTAAATCCGCAACCTCCGCATCCAACGCGCCGCTGCCGCTGCTGCTGTTTCTGCATGGCGCGACTCAAAGTGCTGAAGATATGTTCGAGTATCTCGATTCAGCGCCTGACGAGACGGGAGTTGCGATCCTGGCGCCGAACGCTCGCGACACTACCTGGGATGCGATCACTCGAAGCTTTGGGCCTGATGTGGACTTTATTAATCGCGCGCTGGAACGGGTCTTCGACAGCGTGGCCATCGATCCCGCGCGCGTGGCTGTCGGGGGATTTTCGGATGGCGCCAGCTACGCAATCTCGCTCGGACTAATCAATGGCGATCTCTTCAAGCGCGTCGCAGCATTTTCGGCAGGCTTCGTTATCGACGGCGCGGCGCAGGGAAAGCCGGGCTTCTTCGTCTCGCATGGAACACAGGACCAAATCCTTCCGATCGACAAATGTGGCCGCAGAGTCGCTGCCGACTTGAAGGCGCGCGGGTATGAAGTGACTTTCAGAGAGTTTGACGGACGTCACGAGATACCGGGTGACATAATGCGTGAAGGGCTACGTTGGGTGGCGAGTTGATAGTCAGTC
Organism: Pyrinomonadaceae bacterium; assembly: GCA_036403735.1. GTDB lineage: Bacteria > Acidobacteriota > Blastocatellia > Pyrinomonadales > Pyrinomonadaceae > UBA11740. The sequence goes on along the minus strand of DASWQK010000266.1, from coordinate 2,601 downwards.
AGCGCGTCGATGACGCCTTGCGAAGTTGTCGAGTTCGACATCCGAAAGCCTGGCGAAGCCGAACGAAACTTCTGCGGCCACTTTTGTTGTTCCTCTTAAGAGTTATTAGGTGAAGTGAAAGGCGAGGTATTAAGTAGCCTGCCGTTGGCGAGCCGACTTTGGCTATGCCTTTGCCACGCCGAGGCGCGGCAAGTCTCTGACTTCCCGGAGCGGCTCCCCTTTTTTCCGGGGTCTCCGACCCGGCCATAGACCGACAGATTCAGAAAGCCTTCTCGGTAAGTCGAAGACTTACCGCGCATCGGAGTGGCAGAGCCATTGGCCCGACCCGGTCGCTACCGCTCCCGGTACTGACCTCATTATCTCGATCCGCAAATTAACAATTCTGCGCTACATCCGACTCTGACTACGCGGAGTCAACTACTACCCAAGTCCCATTGAAGGCTGCGGTTCCACAAAGAGCGTCGATGGTCTGATCGTCCGTTACGTCGTTGATGCTTTGGCCGGCGTGTCTCTGGGCTACCGATAATTGAATGCCTGGCCGGTCATGCCCCCAGCCATGCGGAATGCTTACTACCCCGGGCATCATCTCCTCAGATATCTCGATTGGCACCACGATGCTTCCTACTCTTGATCGAACCGTGACGCTCTGACCTGGTTTCAGGTCGCGCTGAGTCGCATCGTTGGGGTGCATTAGGATCGTGCAGCGAGGCTTTTCAGATTGGCCCTTAACTAATCTCTCACTGTTATGCATCCAGGAGTTGTTACTGCGAAGCTGTCGTCGTCCAATTAAAAGGAGATCAGCGCCGCCTGAAGGCGGAATGCCAAACGCTGAAACGAACTTTGTCTTCACTCGAGCGATATCCTGCACCAACACGTCCGGCGCTAAATCAATGAGCTTGTCAACGGTACGCAGACGCGCGGGTAGGCAAGGACCCAGCGGACCGAGATCTATTCCGTGGGGCGCTTGTTTCAGTTTTCGCAGAGTCAGGTTCTTAACCACAGAGGACACAGAGGAATCTGAGGAACTCCGAGAACTGGACCCTTTTGAAAACGGATTCAACTTCGCGCCGTAAGGTCCAAAGCGTAAGCCCAGATCAAGAATTCTTTCAGGCCCGAAGAATCGCTTGAGGAACTTGTGGCTCAGGCGACCCAGGAGACTTCCGAACACACCATCGTGCGACATGCGTGTTTGCAATTCCGCTAAGATCTCCCAGTCATGTCGCGTCTCGCTGTCTGGTTCAAATAAAGGCGGCGAGAATTTTGCCGTGTTGCGAACTGCGAACAGATGAAAGGCCAGATCATAGTGTCCGCGCTCGAGTGAAGAGGTCGGAGGCAAGATGATGTGCGCGTGCCGGGTCGTTTCATTGATATAGAAATCGATTGCCGCCATGAACTCAAGAGAAGCTATCGCCCGATCCAATCGCCGGCCGTTCGGCGTCGATAGCACGGGGTTCCCGGCATGCGTTATCAGAGCTTTAATCTGACCCGGACCTTCGGTCAAAATCTCTTCCGCAAGGGTGGCGACCGGGAATTCTCCGGCAAATTCAGGCAGCTTGCGAACGCGCGTGTGCCAGCGGGCGAAACTACCTCGCGGCGCAAGTGACTCTGGCGCCGTCACAGGATCAAACGCGGGACGCGTAAACATCGCACCCCCCGGCTTATCTAAATTGCCAGACACGGTATTCAGCACATTAATCAACCACTGACAAACGCCGCCGAACTCCTGGGTGCTGACACCGATTCGTCCGTAGCAGACCGCCGACCCGGAGGCAGCAAACTCTCTCGCCAATTGGCGTATTTCGTCAGAGTCAATTCCGGTAATTGATGCGACTTTCTCGGGAGGAAATTCGGCCACCAGATTGCCGATCGTTTCGAAGCCTTTAGTAAACGCGGCCACGGGGCCAAGCCGGGTCAGTCCTTCCGCAAAAACAACGTGTAAAAGTGCGAGCAGCAATAAGACGTCGGTGCCGGGTTTGATGAACAAATGGCGATCAGCCAACTTAGCAGTTTCCGTGTAGCGCGGATCGATGAGTATCACTTTGCCGCCGCGCTGCTGGATTTCCTGCAGCCTTCGACCCATCCCGGGAGCAGTCATCATGCTGCCATTTGACGCTGCCGGATTCGCTCCGAGGATTAGAAAAAAGTTTGTGCGGTCGAGATCCGGCACGGGAACCAGAAGTTGGTGGCCGAACATTAAGTAAGCGGCCAGATGATGCGCGAGTTGATCAACCGAGGTGGCGGAAAACCTGTTCCGGGTATGCAGGCTGCGGATGAATCCAGGCAGAAACAGCATAGCGCCATAACTGTGAACGGTGGGATTACCAAGATAGGTTGCGATTGAATTCCGGCCGTACTTTCTGTTGATGCGTTTGAGGTTCTGCGCAACTTCGTCAAAAGCTTCGTCCCATCCAATGCGTTGCCAACCATTTTGAGTACGACGGACGGGATGTTTGAGCCGATCTTTATCGTAGTGAATGTCCTGCAAGGCGACGGCCTTCGGGCAGATGTAGCCGCGACTGAATGGATCGTCCTTGTCACCGCGGATGTCCAGACTCTCGTCGGGCCGCACAGTGATTTCGATCCCACACATAGCTTCGGTGA
>DASWQK010000265.1:0-2844 GCA_036403735.1 Pyrinomonadaceae bacterium | reverse complement strand
CCTTCGGTGCTGGTTGAGTGCGCCGAGACGGGAATGCCGGCGCTCCTGGCAACTTCAACCGCGAGTTTTAGTTCTTCAAGCGTGAACGTAGCGTGCGCGGCGCCGCCCGCGCCCCAGCGATAGTCCGCATAAACTTTGATCCAATCCGCGCCTTTGCCGATCTGCTCGCGCACGACGCGGGTCAGACTGTCGATGCCGTCGGCTTCTTCCGCGCCTTGGGGCACGTTCCATTCAGGCGCATAACCCTTCGGTCCATAACTGCCGGTGGCCACGATCGCGCGCGTGGCGACGACCATGCGCGGCCCGGGAATGATTCCTTGTTGCACCGCCTGCTTCAAACCAACATCTGCGAAGCCGGCGCCTTCCGTACCGAGATCGCGAATCGTGGTGAAGCCGGCCATCAGCTCGCTGCGCAAATGATTCGTCGCGCGCGCCACGCGCAGGCTCAACGGTTCGCGCGCCACTTGATCGTTCCACACAGTTTCACTGTAAGGATGCAGCAGGATGTGCGAGTGCGCTTCGATCAGGCCCGGCATCAAGGTCAGGCCAGGGAGATCGATCACTTTCGCGTCCGCCGGAACTTTGACTTCACTCGCTGGGCCAACCGCTTCGATCTTCTGGCCATGGACCAGCACGACCCAGCTGTCATGCAATTGCGCCGACTCGCCATCGAAAATGCGCGCTGGTTTGAGGAGATAGACGGTGTCGGGTGGCTTGGGTGTGATTGATTGTGTTTGGGCGGATGGAGTCATTTGAATCAATGAGCAAACGAGAATCAGGCAGACAAGTAAGACAATGGCAGAGCGCATGTCCAGGGTCCTTTCGAAATCGATTCTTACTTCGAATGCTAGTCTAGCGTAATAATGGTTGACTGACGCCGATCGGGCTAATTCAATCTCACTCGGTCCATCGGGCAATCGGAATAACGATGAGCACCAGTAATGTGACGAACGAACGAATCCCAAATAACTAGAGTGCCCGACCACAGTAGTTTGTTGGGCCTCGGAGGGTACGCACCACAATTGACTTTGGTAGGGAGCAATATCTAGTTGCGTTCCCCAGGCAGCACGCTTCTTATTAGCGACTTTGTTCGGGCGCTTCGTGCTCAGCCTGGTGTCCGAACGAGTCGATCGAATCAACCCACGAAGCGCACTATTAACGGCCTCGTCGTTCGGAAGGTTTCGCCACCTGCGGATCGAGCACAACAACATTCGTCGATTCACGAATGCGTTTTGCATATTTACCGCGCACGAGTTCACCCAGATCAGATCGTTTGTATTCCGATTTGCCCCAATCGTCCAGTTCTGACTTAGCCATGGCCGTCACCGTTTCCTGACACGGGGACACCCTCGATGTATAAGGTTTCGGGGCTAATGTCTTGTTCATGTGGCCATTTGACTGTGCCGAAGGCGATATCTACCTGCTTGAAATAATTCAGGTCTTTCAATTCGCGAAAGACTTCATACTCCAGATAGGGCTTCGCATCGAACCTTTTCAGACTGCCATCACTAAACTTTAGGTCCAAAGAAAAGTCGTCGTTAGCGGTTACCGCCGTAATCTTGTTCATCTGGTCACGCCCCAACAGCCTCGCGGGACTTTGCATCTTCGTCTGCTGCGGCGATCGCAGCAGCTTCAGCCTTAGCCTTCGCTTCCGCTTCCAACGCCGCCTGCGCGGCCGCCAGACGCGCGACCGGAACTCGATAAGGAGAGCAGCTCACATAGTTCAATCCGATCTCGTTACAAAAAGCGATCGATTGCGGATCGCCGCCGTGCTCGCCGCAAATACCAATTTTCAGATCGGGTTTGACGCTGCGGCCGCGTTCCGCGCCGATGCGCACCAGTTCCCCGACGCCCTCGCGATCCAGCACCTGGAACGGATCGTCGGCGAGGATTTTTCGATCGACATAGGAAGGTAAGAAGCGACCTGAGTCATCACGGCTCAATCCAAAAGTTGTCTGCGTCAGATCGTTGGTGCCGAATGAAAAGAACGAAGCGTGTTGGGCGATCTTGTCGGCAGTCAACGCGGCACGCGGCAATTCGATCATCGTGCCAACGAGGTAGTCGATCTTCATGCCATGCTCGCCCGTGACTTCGCGTGCGACTTCATCAATCAGCTCGGCCTGTTGCCGCAGCTCTTCACTGATCGAAACCAAGGGCACCATGATTTCCAAAGTCACCTGTTTGCGTTCGCCTTTTACCTGACAGGCGGCTTCAAAGATCGCGCGACACTGCATGCGGGTGACTTCGGGGTAGAGCAGGCCCAAACGACAGCCGCGAAAACCGAGCATCGGGTTTGCTTCGCGGATTTTGTTGACGTGATTCAGGAGGTTTCGCTTCTCATCGATTTCGTCCAGCAGGTGGTCCATCTCAACCATCGTCTTGGCCTGCTTCAGACCCATCTTCAGTTCCGCTAACTCGCTGAGCAACTCATCGATGTTTGGCAGAAACTCGTGCAGCGGCGGATCGAGCAAACGAATCGTGACCGGGAAGCCGGCCATCTCGCGAAAGATGCCGATGAAATCGCCGCGCTGCAGCGGCAGCAATTTGTCGAGGGCCTTTTCTCTCGCGCCGACGCCGTCCGCCAAGATCATCTCGCGCATTGCCGCTAGTCTCTGATCGCCAAAGAACATGTGCTCAGTGCGACAGAGGCCAATACCTTCTGCGCCAAAGCCGCGCGCTGTTTTCGCGTCCAGCGGCGTGTCAGCATTGGCGCGCACGCCGAGCCGGCGAAACTTGTCGGCCCACTTCATCAGTTCGTGAAAGTCTGTTCCCAGTGAAGGCTGAATCGTCGGAACTTTGCCGAGAAAAACGCGGCCGGTCGATCCATCTACGGTGATCCATTCA
>DASWQK010000264.1:0-7154 GCA_036403735.1 Pyrinomonadaceae bacterium | reverse complement strand
CGAAAATCCATGAATTTACTATCACTGTACATCCCACGGTCAAGTCCAATAGGTTCGATCGAGTGAGCGATAATGCACGGCTTCCGCCACATAATCGGATTTGATTTCAGCTGAGTCGTCGAGGTCGGCGATCGTGCGGCTAACTTTCAGGAATCGATCGTAGGCGCGCGCCGACAGTCCCAGCCGCGCCATCGCGCTTTCGAGCATCGTTTCACTATCACTGTCGATGCGACAGTAGCTGCGAATCAGGCGCGGGGTCATCGCCGCGTTCGAAAAGATCCCGTCGCTCGCGAATCGCTCACGTTGTCGGTTGCGCGCCGTAATGACGCGCTGTCGAATGGACGCAGAGTCCTCGGTGTCCGGCGGCGGATCGCCGGTCAGCTCTCGAAACTTAACGGCGGGAACGTCAACGTGAATGTCGATGCGATCCAGCAAGGGTCCGGAGATGCGTCCGACGTAGCGTTGAATCTGCAAAGGCGTGCAGCGGCATTCGCGAGTTGGGTCATTCCAGAAACCGCAAGGGCAGGGGTTCATAGCGGCCGCCAGCATGAATGAGGCTGGGAAAGTCAAAGACATCGCCGCGCGACTGATCGTTACTTTCTGATCCTCGAGCGGCTGTCGCAGAACTTCGAGCACGCTGCGATCGAATTCCGGTAGTTCATCGAGAAACAGAACTCCCTGGTGCGCCAGCGAAACTTCGCCCGGGCGGGGAACTGCGCCACCGCCGATCAAACCGGCGTCGCTAATAGTGTGATGCGGAGATCGAAACGGGCGGTGGGTGACTAAACCCGCTCGTCCCGTAAGTCCGGCGACGGAATGAATCTTGGTTAGCTCAAGTGCGGCTTCGAATTCCAACGGCGGCAAGATGGTTGGCAGGCGCTTCGTCAACATGGTCTTGCCGGATCCGGGCGGACCAATTAGCAAAATGTTGTGACCGCCGGCGGTGGCGACTTCCAGCGCTCGTTTTGCAGCCTGTTGTCCCCGCACCTCACGAAAGTCGACGCTGTAGTGATCGTCATGAATCAGAATTTCAGAAGGATCGATTCGAATCGGCTCGGGCGGTGTTTCTGATCGAAGAGCGGCGATTAGATCGACCGCGCCACGCAAATCAGAAACCGCATAGACGTTAATGCCGGACACCACGGCAGCTTCCTTCGCATTCTCGTCTGGCAACAAGAGATGCCGGGCTTGCGATTCACGCGCACGCAATGCGATGGGCAACGCGCCGCGGATGGGCCGGACACGGCCATCAAGCGAGAGCTCGCCTACCGATAAAATGTCGGTCAGGTGTTCAGCGTCGACGAGGTCGCCATTGGCGCCGAGTATCCCGAGCGCAATTGGCAGATCGAAACTAGCGCCTTCCTTGCGCACATCAGCCGGCGCGAGATTAATCGTCGTTTTATGAAACGGGAAGAAGAATGCGCTGTTGTTGATAGCGGCGCGAATGCGTTCGCGCGACTCGCGCACCGCGAGATCGGGTAAACCAACGATGATTACTGATGCCGGCGTGTCGGTCTCATTCCGAATGGGCGTCAGATCGACTTCGACATCGACCAGGTTCGCGTCGATGCCGTAGACAGCGGCGGATAGAGTGCGGAAGAGCATGTGAGGGTAAGAACAGAATCAAATTGTCTTAACTCTAAAGTTGCCAACGCTTCGTTATTGCGAGGCCCAAAAACGAGCAAAGCGCGCCTCGAAAGAGAAGCGCGCTTGCAAGTTCTTGCAGCGACAGGTTCAGGTCGCTTGTTTTTGAAGACGAGTTTCTAGCTATCTCCTTCGCGGGCCGGAAGTGGCCGGCGCGGTGGTCGCAGGTAGTTTGATTTCCTGACCTGCTTGCAGCTCAACGTTTGGAGCAATTCCGTTAAGTCGTGCTACGTCGTCAGCCGCGAGCTTATGTGCGGCAGCAATCCTGGCGATCGTATCGCCTTTGCGTGCACGCACTTTGTTGAGACCGGCAGCGTTCGAGCTATCTGGTGTGTTGGTGGTTCCGCGACGCCAATTGGTCAGCCGCAGATTCGTATTAGGAACCACAAGCCTGGTCGTTGATTTCAGATCGACTCCGCCGTTCATTGCCTGCAGGGTCGCGACGCTAACGCCGGTGCGGTTGGCGACTGACTGCAGATCCTCACCAGGCGCAACTGAAATCACGCGGGCGGTATCACGATTATCAGGTGATACACGCTTCAGCAACGCGGCAAGTTGCTTGCCTTTTCCGGCCGGCACCCGGAGGTTATAGGATTCACCGCGCGGCGTTGTGTCTCGACGCAGTTCCGGGTTCAGCGATTGAAGGTAGTCGACGCTGCTGTCGGTCATGTCCGCAATCAAGCGCAGGCTGGTCGCCGACTGAACCGGAATCGTCTCGAAAGACATAGGGGCTTCGGGCCGAATACCATGGAATCCGTATTTTTCAGGATTCTTCGCAATCATAATCACCGCGAGAATATTCGGGACGTAGTTTCTGGTTTCCTGTGCGATGTAAGGATAGATCTTCCAGTAATTCGCTTCGCCGGCACGCGAGATGCCACGATCGACGTTGAGTGCTCCGGTGTTATAAGCAGCCATGGCCAGCAGCCAATCGCCGTTATATCGTCTGGCTAGATCCTTCAAGTATCGGGCAGACGCTGCGGTCGGCTTTTCAATTCCGTTTCGCTCGTCTACCCATGCAGTCTGTTTCAGACCGTATTGGGCGCCGGAGCTGGGAACGAACTGCCACAGACCTGAAGCCGCAGCCCACGAACGAGCCTTAGGACTCCAGGCGCTCTCAACCTGGCCTAACCAGGTGATGTCTTCGGGCACGCCTTCACGACGAAATGTGTCACGGGCAATCTTCATGAAACGGCCCGAGCGGCGCAGACCGGCTTCCATCGTGGAACGGCCGCGACCCTGGTAGTAATTAATGTACTGTTGAATCAGCGGATTGATCGTGAAGTTAAAGTCCAGCGCATTCTTCGCCTGCTCGAGTTGCGCGATATCGGATTCAGAAACTTTCTTCTCTTCGTTGTTGAGAATCAGTTTGCTTAGCGGATCCAGCGGCGACGGGTCGAAGCCCTGTTGACGAAAACCAACCTGGACCTGCTTGGGTTGCTGAACTTTGGCGACTTCTTCCGTTTTGTCAGACTTCGGGTTTTGAACATCTTGTGCGACAACCGGCGTGTTCTGTGGCTGCTGCTGGAGAACGGGCACCTCTTCGCGATAGATGCGCTCGACCAACTCAAGATAAAACTTCTGCAGTTTCTGATTAGCGCGCACGTCCATTCCCGACATGAGAATCTCGTCGACGGCCTTGTCGAAGTCCGAACGAGCGGCGTCGCGCTTATTGTCTTCGAGGTTTAATTTGCCTTGCTTGAAGAAAGCTTCAGCGCGCTCAATTACTTGATCGACGCGCGGCTGGGCCCTTTGAACTTCATCTGGAATATCACGGGCGGAAGAAACGCCTAATCCCTGGGCTTGAATGATTGAGGGGTAAAATAGAGTTCCGGCTGCAAATACGGCGCTTAGAGCTAAACCAAGACGGGTACGGGTCATCAATCGCTATTCTCCTCTGTTATTGCTGGGCGAATCCACGACTGCGACTTCCACCGAGTCGCGCTGCGGCATTCACTACTAGTAAAACAATACGGAACGCGGAAAAGTTCCGGATTTATGGCTCAAAATCAGCCACTTGAGTCGCGAGGTTATCACACGGGCCGGGGGGTGTCAAACCATTCTAACCCGCCAAAAATGGCCTCGGCGAGTTATTTCCAGCTTCTAAATAGATGCCTGAGGACTGGTTGCGTTGCCCATTAATTTTTTCGGCCCGTCGACCCATATTAGTTCACCTCACCAGAGGATTCGACCAGGGCGCGCTCGCCTGAATTTCCTTAGACATTTCGTCCGCTGGCGGCCTGGGGCAGACGAGTTGGGCGGGTACTTGTCCCAACGGCTGGGGCAATCCTCTCTTTTAAAGCCTCACGAAAGACCTGTCGCATGTTTTCGACGAACACAAACTTTATGTCTTTGAAGGTTTCTTTCGGCAGTTCATCGATGTCGCGGCGGTTCTGAGCAGGAAGAATGATTTTCGTGACCCGGGCGCGGCGAGCGGCGAGCATCTTCTCTTTGATCCCGCCCACGGGCAGAACATTTCCCCGCAAAGTAATCTCGCCGGTCATTGCGACATCTTTTCGCACCGGCCGTTGCGACAAGGCCGAAACGAGCGCGGTGGCCAAAGTGATTCCCGCCGAAGGGCCATCCTTCGGGATCGCACCTTCAGGAATATGAATGTGCATATCGTAAGTGTTGAAGTCCTCGGGATCGATTTCGAGTTCTTTCGCCCGGGACTTGGCATATGAATAAGCCGCCTGCGCCGATTCGCGCATCACTTCGCCGAGTTGGCCTGTCAAAACCAGATTGCCCTTGCCTCTCATCCGCAGCGCTTCGACGAACAGGACATCACCTCCCACTGCGGTCCAGGCAAGCCCGGTGGCGACGCCAATCTGATCTTTCTTCAACACTTCTTCGGGAATAATTTTCGGTGCGCCCAGGAACTCATGCAAATTATTCGCTGATACGCGCACCGCTCGCTGTTCGCCCTCGCCGATCCGACGGGCGACTTTGCGGCAGATCGAGGCGATTTCACGTTCCAATTGACGCAGTCCGGCTTCCTGGGTGTAACGCTGAATCATTGCCAGCAGCGCCGATCGGGAAATGTTGAGATTGCGCGCCGTGATGCCATTTTCTTCCATCTGTTTTGGCAGCAAGTGCCTTCGCGCAATCTCGCTTTTTTCTTCTTCGGTATATCCAGCCAGCCTGATCACTTCCATGCGATCTCGCAAAGCCGATTGAACGGTGTCGAGAATATTGGCCGTTGTCATAAAGATGACGTTCGAAAGATCAAACGAGACGCCCAGGTAGTTATCTCGAAAACTGAAGTTCTGCTCGGGGTCGAGGACTTCAAGCAAAGCTGACGACGGATCGCCGCGGAAGTCAGCCCCGACTTTGTCGATTTCATCGAGCATGATTAGCGGATTGTTTGTGCCGGCTTGTTGAATCGATTGAATAATTCTGCCGGGCATCGCCCCCACATAGGTCCGGCGATGGCCGCGAATTTCAGCCTCGTCGTGTACGCCGCCAAGACTCAAACGCATGAATTTGCGCCCCAGCGCGCGCGCGATTGATCTTCCCAGACTAGTCTTGCCGACGCCCGGCGGCCCGACCAGACAAAGAATCGGCCCCTTTGGTTTCTCTTTCAGTTTGCGTACGGCGAGCGCTTCAATGATGCGCTCCTTAACCTTTTCGAGGCCGTAGTGATCTTCATTAAGAATCTTTTCCGCCTTGTGTAGATCGAGATTGTCTTTCGAAGATTTGGACCATGGCAGATCAGTCATGATCTCCATCCAATTGCGCAGCGTCGCTGTTTCAGCCGCATCCGGGTGCATGCGCTCAAGTTTTTTCAGTTGGCGCATCGCTTCGTCTTCAGCGACTTTCGGCATCTTCGCGGTTTCGATCTTTTCGCGAAACTGCTGCACTTCTTCGGCGAGCTCATTTCCTTCGCCGAGTTCGGTCTGAATCGCCTTCATTTGCTGCCGCAGATAGAACTCGCGTTGCGATCGATCGATGTCGGCGCGCGCCTGGGTGTTAATTTCCTGTTGGACAGTCAGGACTTCAATTTCCTTGTTGAGAATTTCGTTGACGCGCCGCAGGCGTGCCGTTGTATCCGCAATCTCAAGCACTGACTGAGCGTCTTCAACCTTTAATTCGAGATTCGAAGCTGAGAGATCGGCGAGCCGTCCGGCGTCGTCCAAATTGGCGATGATGGCCATTACTTCCGGAGAAATGTTTTTGCCAAGGTTCGCGGCCTTTTCCATCGAGGCGCGTACATTGCGCATCAGGGCCTCAACTTCCAGCGAACGCTCCGGCGCCGCTTCTTCGGGCATCACCTGCAAGTGCGCGTGCAGGCATTCGCCTTCCGAACTTACTGATTCAACCTGCGCGCGCGACACGCCTTGTACCAGAATGCGAATGCGCCCATCGGGCAGCTTCAGCATTCTCATAATCACCGCAACGGTGCCGACCTTATATAGATCGTCCTGCTGAGGCTCCTCTTTATCCAAATCTTTCTGACAGGTGAGAAGAATCATCCGGTGCTCGCCAAGGGCTTCATCGACCGCGCGAATGGATTTTTCGCGCGAGACAAACAGCGGCACGATCATGAACGGATAGATCACGATGTCGCGCAGCGGCAGCAGCGGCAAATCGGTTGGGATTTGTAGCTGGAGCTCAGACTCGGACGGCTCAAGGGCTACGGAGATTTCGTCAGTGATGTTATCTGCCATTTTTTACCAATTATTTTATTATTTTGGAGACTCTATTTCCTTGATCGGGACTCTGTATTCCGAGCCGCGCCGATCCTTAATCTTCGGCAAAAGAATCAGCAATACACCATCTTTCAGCTCGGCCTTTGTGTCTTTCACGCTAATTGTCCAACGCAACGGCACGACGCGACTGAAACGCCCATAGTTTCGCTCGGAACAAAGATGCGAAATAACTTTTTGCCGCGGGTTGCGCTTTTTCTTTTCCCCATAAATGCGAATCTTATCGCTGTTCAGCGCGATTTTGATTTGATTCGCCGTGACGCCGGCGAGTTCGACCCGAATGCACACTGCATCCGATGTCTCGCAAACATCGGCTGGTGGTTTGAACGACGCCAGCGGAGTAACTTCGGCTTCTGCGGCTTCATGCAGAACGGAATATAATTTACCAATCCGTTCGGTCAGTCGCTTTAGCTCGATTCGCTCGAGACCTGCTGCGCCCACGCTCTTTACCATCTCTAAGCTTTCAATTGTCTTACGCGTATCCACCGGCGCGTAGCCACCAGTGACCAAATCAATTCAATCAATCCGAACGGCCAGGCTCCCTGAAGGAAGCCATAAAACGAAGCGAGCAAACAAGCGAACGCGAACGCAATGATGAACCAGTGACTGCGATCTTCAAGAGCATAGCAAATCAACATTGCCCCGACCGCAAATAACCCAAAGAGCGTGAGCATCCTAAAAAGCATGCGTTCGCCGCCGTCAGGCGCGCTTGAGCGATCCACTCGCGCGCGCGCGCACCAGTGTCTTCAGCTCATTCATGAATTCTGAGACGTCCTCAAACTCGAGATAGACCGAAGCGAACCG
>DASWQK010000263.1:0-2065 GCA_036403735.1 Pyrinomonadaceae bacterium | reverse complement strand
GCCAATTCGTTTGCTTCACTGCCGCTATTAACCAGATACACGACACTCAGAGACTCTGGCAGCAGCGCGATCAAACGCTCGCTGTATTCGATCAGTCCCTCATGCAGATAGCGCGTGTTCGTGTTGAGCAGAGCCATCTGTTCAGACGCAGCGCGCACGACCAGCGGGTGACTGTGCCCGACGTGCGCGACATTGTTCACGCAGTCCAGATACCGACGGCCATCAGCGGCGTAAAGGTACTGCTTCGAGCCGGCCACGATGTGCAGAGGCGTCTGATACGAAGTGCTCAGCGAAGGCCCCAACCGTTGCGCGCGCGCCGTCACTAATTCGCGCGATGTCCGAAGTTGAGAAGCCGGCACTTTCACCACCGGTACTCCGCACGCGTAGCGAAAGATTCGCGTGGGCCATTCGAGCGGAAGCGTTGAGAGCTTTTCCAACAAGGCCCACGCCGCCACATTTGAGATATTCAAGTATTCATTGTCCGGCACATCGCGCGTTTGCCTCGCCGCGTAACAGACACTGCAACAAAGTCGCGTGACGGCGAGAATGTAAAGAACCTCGATCTCTGATTCAGTGAGCGGATAGATTTCGTGATAGGCCGCCACCACTCGCGCCGCGGCGCCGATCGGATCCGATTTATCAAGCATGACGTACGCCAACGCAACCGCCAGGTTGCAGACAGTTGCCGAGTGCACCACGTCGCCGTAATCGAGAATTGCCGTGACCCGACGTTCTGGTTGTTCAGAGCCCCGAACCAGAATGTTGTAGTCGTTGGCATCGTTGTGGATGATGCTGAAGCGAAGACGACTCCAATCGATCTTCTCCCATTCGGCAAAGAATCTCTCGACCAAAGGCCGGCGATGATTAGGCAAGAGGTCGACAAACTTTTGGGCCATCGCTGCATGTCGAAGGTCCCAGTAAAACTCGCGAGTTGCCGGATGTGAGAACTCGGCGAGCGCCGCGTCCATCTGTCCTAACGCACGGCCCAGCGAAGCTAGCAACTTGCGTCCATGCGGCTGCACTTCGGCCAGGCAGTCGCCCGCAAGCCAACTAAGCAGACGGACAAAATGTTCACGACCATCTTCACCCTTGATCCTGGTAATGCTCTCTCCGTTTTTGGCCGGAACGATGCGCGGAAATTCCAACTCGATTTTGCGAGCCCTGAGAAACTCAATCATCTGGTTCTGCAGATCGAGGAACTCAAACGACTCTTCAGCGTTGGCGATCTTAAGGACAAATCGTTTGCCGTTGCCGTCGTGCGGATTTGATTCTGCGCGATGAATCAGGAAGTTCTGATCGCGTTCGCTTGGAAGCGCCGCGGCTGAACCTTCAATCCCATAAAGGTCAGACGCGATGCGGACGGCGACGTCCTGAGTTATTCGAGGCGCGCTCTGAACGGATGCAATCATGTGTTTCGTTATCGTAAGAGGAAGCCCCGGCCAAATGAATCATCCGGGTCGAAATAGAATTCATGTTTCATCTGAGATCACTCGGAGTTTTTCGTTGGCCCGAGAACTTCGCTGACACACGAGACTTCGCGCCGTTAGGCGCGAGATATTTATAGCCCGCCCTTCATTTTTTTCAAACTCAAGCTCCGCAGGAGCGAAATGTTTATGTCGCTCCTAGCTTTGGGATTCTAAGGTTGCGACGGGCTATTAACATTGCGCTCCTAACGGAGCTTGGAGCCCACGATTGATTTACGAAACGCATAGGGATAATCTTCTCGGCAAGGAGTTAAGCCGTGATCGACATTTCCAACCTGTCCCAGGAAATCGAAAAGTTCGAAGATAAGTGGATCGCGATCGATGAGTCAGAAGAAAAGATCGTCGGCGTTGGCGATAACGCTCTTGAAGCCACCGCTGACGCGGAACAGAACCGCTATCAAGAGACGATTCTTTTCAAAGTCCCATCATTTGATTCTGCCTTCATCCCACTGGCATGAAATTTCGTTACACCGAAATTCGCAATCATCAATATCCCACCCGACCATTTCACAGGCCTTATCTAATTGTTCGCCTAACGCACGGCACGAAACACAAAGATATTATTGCGTTGGTTGATTCGG
>DASWQK010000262.1:0-4730 GCA_036403735.1 Pyrinomonadaceae bacterium | reverse complement strand
TGTGGGACTTTATTTCCTTGGCGGCTTACTCGGACGAATCTCAACGCGGCTCGGCAATGATCGATCGTCGTGATGAAGCAGATCGATGACGACGCGCGCAATGTCGGCTGGCGTTAGTTGCCAGCTCTTTTCGTCGCCCGGCGAGTCGCCGCCGAATTCAGTATTCACCGAGCCCGGCATGATATAGCTGACCTTGATGTTGTCGTGACGGACTTCCTGCATCAACGCTTCGCTGAACCCGTTGAGGCCGAACTTTGAGGCGTTGTAAGCGGCCATGCGCGGATGCGGATTGGCGCCGGCCAGTGAAGAGATGTTGATGATGTAACCGCCGCCACGTTTTTTCATCTGCGGAATCGCTTCGTGACAGCAATAGAAGACGCCAAACAAATTCGTCTCCAGCACCGCGCGAAAATCCGCGGGCGAGGTTTGCTCGACTGTTTCGAAGATGCCGATGCCCGCGTTGTTGATGAGAATATCGAGTCCGCCGAGTTCTTTGACCGTGTGATCGATCAAAGCTTTGACTTGATTGTGCTCGCGCACATCGCAAACGAAACCGATCGCGCTACCTTCCGTCGATCCATTCAACTCGCTTACGGCTTTATCGATCTCGTCTTGATGTCGAGAGCTGATGCAGACAGAGACACCTTCGCGAATTAAAGCTTCAGCTATTCCGCGGCCAATGCCTTTGGTGCCGCCGGTGACGATCGCGGTTTTGCTTTTGAGGTTCATTGTTCGGAGTTCCGCCTTTAGGCGGCGTTTGCGCGAGCGGAGGCCGCCTGAAGGCGGGACTCCAAACTATTTCAGCTTCTCGCGCAGGCGTTCATTCACGATCTTCGGATTCGCTTTGCCTTTCGACGCTTTCATCACCTGGCCCACGAAAAATCCGAACAGCGTTTCTTTGCCGGATCGAAACTGCTCGAGTTGATTCGGACTGGCAGCAATCACTTCATCAATCACGCGATCGATCTCTCCGGTGTCACTGACCTGGACCAGGCCGCGCTCTGTCACGATCGCCGACGCTGAGTTTCCAGTTGCGAACATCTCGATAAGTACGTCTTTTGCCTGCTTGCCGCTGATTGTTCCGTCATCGATCAGACGCACCAGCGCGCCAAGTTCCGTTGGAGGGATCGGCGCCCTATCGGCAGTTAATCCGGCATGCTCCAACTCGCGCAGCAGCTCAGATCGGATCCAGTTCGCGGTCGCGCGCGCGTTGCCCCCGCTGGCTTCGACCGCACTCTCGTAATAATCCGCCAGCGAACGCTCGGCCGTAAGTTGCGAAGCGTCGCTGAATGAAAGCTCGTAACTTTCGATGAACCTTTTCGCGCGCGGTCCGGGCAGCTCCGGCAATGAGGCCCGGACGTCCTCGGCAAATTGATTCGTGACGACGAGCGGCGGCAGGTCAGGCTCCGGAAAATATCGATAGTCGTGGGCCTCTTCTTTCGAGCGCATCGGCCGCGTCTCGTTCAGATGATCATCCCAAAGACGTGTCTCCTGGACCAGACGCCCGCCCGCTTCCAGAGTTTTGATATGACGCTCGACTTCAAACTCGATCGCCTTTTGCATGAAGCGAACTGAGTTCAAATTCTTCAGCTCGACTTTCGTACCAAAGATGGGATCGCCTTTGAGGCGGACGGAAACATTCGCTTCGCAACGCAAATTCCCTTTTTCCATGTCCGCGTCCGACGCACCGACCCATTGCAACGCGCGGCGCACGTGATTCACGTAATCGTAAGCCTGCCATGAAGTACGAAAGTCAGGTTCAGTCACAATTTCTGCCAGCGGCACGCCCGCGCGATTCAGATCGATGTAAGAAAATCGATCCACATCCGGCAGTCCTTCATGAACATTTTTGCCGGCGTCTTCTTCGAGATGCAGACGCGTGATCTGGATCGTCATCGGCTTCCAGTCGTGTGCGTGGCCGGCTGCATCACGTTCGGCGGTCATGATCTCGAGCGTGCCGTTGGCTGAGAAAGGCTGATCGTATTGCGAGATTTGGTAGCCCTTGGGGAGATCGGGATAAAAATAATTCTTGCGCGAGAAGACCGAACGCCCGTTGATATGCAAACCCAGCGCGAGCGCGGCGCGGGCGCCCAGCTCAACAACGCGCCGATTCAAAACCGGCAGGGCCCCGGGCAGTCCGAGACACACTGGACAGGTGTTCGAGTTTGGCTCTGAACCAAAACGCGTGGAGCAGCCGCAGAAGATTTTCGATTCGGTGCTTAGTTGGGCGTGAACTTCCAGCCCGATGATGGTTTCCCAATTACTCGTCATAGGTCTTTGGTTTTCGGTCTTTGATTTCCGCGCTCAATTTTAGAGTCAAACTCCTCAAAGACCTAAGCTCAAAGACCAAAGACCGTGTTATTAAGGTTCAAGCCAAATTTGCGGAATGCGCGCATCACGCGCGTCATCTTCCAATTGTCGCCATTGCGTCGCCAAGCCGGTGCGTCTCACCAGCAGATCGTCGAGACGCGTGGTTAGATTCGTCGACTCGGTAATCTGTTGAGAGTTATCCGGATATCCATTGGTTCCCGGATATCCATACGTGCCTGGATATCCATACGTGCCTGGGTATCCATAGGCGCCTGGATACCCGTACGTGCCCGGAAATCCAGGGTAAGGAAATCCTAACCCAATAATCGGCCGCGCTGGCCGGTTCCCCGGAAACCGCTGATTCGGCCAGATAGGATACACACCAGTTACCCAACTTCGGTTGGCCGACATAGATTCATTCAGGTCGCTAACACGTCCGCGCAGGTAACTGATTTGGGTATCAACGGTCGCCATCTCGCTGCGCAATTCTCGGGCGCGCTGTCGCCAATAACTTTCTTCGCGCGCTTTCGACATTGAGTCCTCGCGCGATCGTTCACGAAAAGCTACCTCCTCTGCCTCCTGACGTTTGCGAGATTCTTCGACCGTCGGCAGCCCGAGTTCCTTGCGCCGCGCTTCATAGGCTTGCTCGCTTTCGATGCGTCGTTGCCGGGCGGCGGCTAAATCAAGATTCGTAACGGTCCTGACGGCCGGCCCTATCGTGGGCGTGGCGGGAACCGGCGGCTCTTCTTTATGTTTGAAAAAAGTGCCTGGCGCCTCTCTATTGGCGCGCTCGGTCGCGGCCACGTCAATCAAGGTCACTAACATGGTTTTGTTGAAGCCCGGCGCGATTTCATAGGTCAACGTATTTCTGGTCACCGTAAACTCATCAGGTATTTCCAGTCGCCGGCCGTCGCGAAGGACGAGTGTATAAGCGCTGGCCGTCATCGCGACCATTAGCACCAGACCAATCGCCGTAGCCAGTTTGGCAAACATGATTCGCAAGCGGCATCGATCTTTGGGCGAGCGATATTTCAACATGATCAGGAACCTCCCTTTACTCGTTCTGTCAGAAGCCCGACCGTGAGGGAGGGCAAGTTACGATAGTTGCCCTCCCTAACGGTCGCTTCTGACACTCCAATTTATTTTTCCTTACTCGGAGCAGAAGACTTAACGTAACCATCGCGGGCTCTGACGGCAAGGTTTGGCTGTCTTACTTTGACTTTGATTTGTCGCCGTTCGCTGCTGCCAGCACCTTCAGTTTTCGGGTAATAGCCAAGACTGTATTGGCGTCGCAGCTCTTCCGAGATTCTGGTGAATGCGTCCGCCAACTGCGTCGTATCATTCGCCTGATAAAGGCGGCCGCCGGTTTCGTCGGCCAGCCCGTGCAGATATCTATCAGCCCGGTCGTAATCAGCCTTGGTCGTGCCGGGCAAAGCCACGCCGTTGTTTGCGGGCACGTTGTAAGTCTGTTGCTGCGTCGTCGTGCCAAAGATTCCGCGCCGCGTAGTCGTGACTGTTACGCTGCCGGCATTCTGCATTGCGCGCAGATAATCACTCGTGTCGTACTGGATGGGATAGATCAAAGCATCGAGTTCCTGCACCTCGCCGAGCGTACTCTGGTAACTTGCCTGCTGGCTGGAGGTGTCGACGCCATCGGTAAAAAGGACAATCGCTTTGCGTCCTTTGATCTTGTTAAGCCGCTCCTTGATTGTGAGGTCCACCGCGTCATAGAGCCTCGTCGAGCTGCCGGTGTTGGCATTCTCTTCGATGACAGTTTCGATAATGTTCAAGTCATTGGTGACTTCGGTCAGGAGCAAAACCTCATCATTGAAGCTGACGATAAGCACGCGATCCTGGGGACGCAGTTGTTTAGCGAATGCGATGGCCGCTTCCTTGATTTCCGCCAGATGAAAATGCGTTGAAGCTGAAGTGTCCAGCAGCAGCGCGACCGTGAAAGGTTTTTCTGCCGGCTCGAAATACGCGAGCGACTGCTCGATGCCGTTTTCAAAGATGCGGAAATCGTCACGCTGAAGATTCGAGATGAAACGTCCTTGTCGATCAAGAACGCTGACCGGGACTGTCACCAAAGACGTTTCCACCCGAACCACGTCACCTTCACTCACTTCTTCCGGACCTGTCGCGGTGGAATCCTTGTCCGTGTTGGTTTGTGTAGAGGTGGCCGGTGAAGCGGCGGCCTTAGCCAAAGTCGGCGGCGTCAGCGGACGTGCAGGTTCACTGCCGATCAAAGTAGGAGGTTCTGGCGGAGCTTGCGTGACGGTCGACGATTCAGTCGTGCCCTGCACGTTGGCCGTGGCAGATGATTGAATCGGGTCCTTCGCTTGACTCGTATTCTGGGACGCTGATCCTACCCGGCGCGGGCGCGTGACCGGCGCGGCTTGCGACGATAACGCGGGATCGGG
>DASWQK010000261.1:0-9815 GCA_036403735.1 Pyrinomonadaceae bacterium | reverse complement strand
GAAGCGATCACCGCCAACGTACAGAATGCTTGGGTTGTGCGGCGACATTATGATCGGAGTATTCCAGTAGAAGCGATACGTATCGGTCGCAGCCGGCGCCGGTACCACATTCGAAGTGAGCGCCGCGCCACCGAAACCACCACCGAATCCCTGTTGGGCCGCGAACGCCGCCAGCTGATCCTGCGGGCTCGCTTCCGGTGATGCGGTCGGACTGGCACCGGGAGTTGCTTGCCCACCGGCTCGGCGACCACCGCCTCCGCCTCCGCCGCCACCAGCGCGACCGCCACCGCCGCCACCACCACCGCCGCCCCCACCTGCGCCGCGGCGTGGCAAGGTGCGCGGACGAATGCTGGTACTGCGGCCCGTGCGCATATCGATGCGACTCATCGCGCCGTTCTGTGATTCAGAGTAGATGATGAACGGATCGTTTGGATCGGCTTGAGAATAAAAACCATCGCCACCGCCGGTGCGGAACCAATCAGCATTAGTGATTCCGGCATTGCTGCGCGTCTGGCTTGGACCACCCCACGAGCCGTTGTCCTGCAGACCGCCGTAAACGTAATAAGGCCGGCGCATGTCAGCGGCTACCGCATAGAACTGCGTAGCCACGATTCCGGTATTGACGAACTCCCAGGTATCACCCTGATCGTACGTGACGTCGAGCCCGCCGTCGTTTCCGATCATGATGTGCTTGCCGTTCTTCGGATCGATCCAGATCGCGTGGTGATCGCTGTGGGCGATGCCGCCGATCGCCGTGCCCGGAACCGGGTTTTGCAACGACTTGAAAGTTTTGCCGCCATCCAGCGATCGGCTGAAGTTCAAGCCGCCGACAAAAACGTTTTCCGGATTCGATGGATCGACGCGAATCTGGCTGTAGTACATCGGCCGATTATTCTCGTTACAGTTATTGAGATTGAAGCAGCTCGCGACTACTTGCCAGGTCTTGCCCTTGTCATTTGATCTCCAGACGCCGTGCTTTTTCGGATCCGGCGTTGGCGAACCTGCCGGGGTCGCTCCGGGTGAAGGCGTAGGCGTCGGGGTCGGCGGACCGGTCTGCTCTTCACCGCCGGTGCCGACGGTCGCGCCAACCTCGATCTGCGCATAAATCACATTCGGATTCGAGCGCGAAACGTCAATGCCCATTCTTCCCAGAAGTCCCTCGGGAAAACCGCTGCCCTGGACTCGCGTCCAGGTCTTTCCGGCATCGGCTGTTTTCCAAAGACCTGAGCCTGGGCCACCGCCGTTAAAGCCCCACGACGTGCGACGACGCTGGTATGACGCGGCATAGAGAGTTTTGTTGTCGACCGGATCCATCACGAGATCGGTGAAGCCCGTGTCCTCATCGATGAACTTCGCATTGTTCCACGTTTTGCCGCCGTCGCTTGTCTTATAGACTCCGCGCTCTTTGTTTGGTCCAAACAGGTGGCCCAACACCGCGACGTAGACGACGTTTGGATCTTTCGGATCTATAACTATCCGAGAGATCGTTTGCGAATCCGCGAGACCCATCTTGGCGAAAGTCTTGCCGGCGTCGGTTGATTTATAAATGCCGTCGCCGAAGCTCGCACTTTGACGATTATTCGCTTCGCCGGTGCCCACCCAGACGATGTCCGGATTCGAAGGAGCAATTGCGATGTCTCCGATCGATGCCGTCGAATAATTATCGAAGATCGGCGTGAAAGTTGTGCCGTTGTTCGTAGTTTTCCAGACGCCGCCGGTGGCCGCGCCGATGTAACAGGTGTACGAGTTGTTGTCGACGCAGGCGATATCGTCAATACGGCCGCCCATGCTCGCCGGTCCGATCCCGCGTAAGATAAATCGCTTCAGCATCGGATCACCGGACCAATTGACCGGGGTCGGGGTTGGACTTGGTGTTGGAGTCGCCGTGCCGGTACGGGCCGGCGATGGTGTTTGAGTTGCGGTGGGCGTTTGTGATCCAACCGATTTTTCGGCGTGCACCGCCATCGCTCCCAGCGTTACAACAACCAGGGCGAGCGCGCAGGCCGCGGCCATCAGGCCGCCCAGCTCACGAGCAGAACGACACGTGTCTTTCATTGGGGAATGTCCTTTCAATCTAATTGTGGTTAGAAACTACGGGCAGTAAAACTTCCGAAGATAACTATTAACAACCGTATGACGCGCGAATTCCAAAGTTGGTTACACGCGACTGCCAGTCGAAGGAGGAAACATTTAACTGATCGCAGGCCGAGAGTCAACTGGATTTTGACGTTCGGCGTCTTGATCCCGGTTGAGAGCAGTCGCAAACTTATGCTGGGAGCGGTACGTCTTCGTCCGCAACACCGAGCGGCGAGAAGTATTAGCTCTTAAGATAGAAATACTTTGCGGTTCGCGCTCAGTGCCGACGAGATGTCCGCGTTCCCAGCAAGATGAGGGTTCATAATTCTGAATCGGCAACAGTGTCCCTATGTGCAGTTTCTCGCCAGTCCGCGAATCCGATTATCGATGCTACCTGTGTCGGCGATCGCAGGTGCGGCAATCGCTTTCAAAGAATGCTTGACGATTTTCTGTTGCGTGTTTAGAATTCAAGTCTCAGTTCAGTCTTTAAGAGTTCCCCAAAAATGCTACCGCGCACTCAACGTCAGAAAGAAGTCCTTGATTACATCACGCGCTTTCTCGCTAAGCACGGTCACGAACCTTCGTACGCACAAATCGCTCGTCACTTCGGGATTAGTTCAAAGGCGACGATCGCGAAGCACATTGCCGCGCTGGAAAAGCGTGGTTTGATTAAGCGGGAACACGGATCTGGATTCTCGATCGGTGTGAACATGGACGAGGCGGCGGCGGATGCGGTGTGCGAGGTGCGTCTGGTCGGTAGGATTGCCGCAGGCGCTCCCATCGATGCCATCCAGGACATCGAGACGATTTGTGTGCCGCGCTTTTTGCTTGGCAGAGTGCGACCAGACAGAATCTATGCGTTGCGCGTCAAAGGTGACTCAATGATCGATGAACACATCTGCGACGGCGACATCGCGCTGATCGAAAGCCGCAATGACGCTCGCAACGGCGAGATCGTCGTCGCTTTGATCGATCAGGCGCGCGCCACGTTGAAGCGACTTTTCCGCTTCGGTGACGAAGTCGAACTGCGACCTTCGAATGCCACCGTACAACCAATCAAGGTGCACGCCTCGCGCGTTGAGATTCAGGGAATCTTTCGCGGCTTGATGCGTCCCAGCGCTTAGCTAAGTAAAACAAAAGGCGAGGTTTAGAGGCGGGCTACGGCCCGTCTTTGTTTTTCTGCGTCTTACTTCATCGTCACGCGCCGTAGCTAGCAACAGGTCTACCTACCCAATAAAACAGCCCCAGCCTTGCTTCGGCAACTCCCCAATTAGTCCTTGCAAATATTATTACAGTCTTTTGACATCAACCATAGCTAAGGCTAAAGTTACCGCTCGGTTACGGTGAGTCTAGTCAATCTCTCAAGCGTATCGCGGGAAGGAATTCTCATGAACCTCAGAAGAACTTTTACGGCTTTCTTACTCGGCATCCTGCTGTTTGTGGCATCGGCTTTGGGATGTCCCAAGGGCTATTACAAAAACAGTGAAGGCCGTTGCGTGCGGCGACCGACCGTAACCAAAAGTGCGCCTGCGGGTGCGACGGCAAGGTGTCGCGATGGATCGTATAGCTTTAGCCGCAACCACCGCGGAACGTGCTCACACCATGGCGGTGTGGCCGAATGGCTTGATTAAGCGCGACGGACTCTAAACGTCAATCGGAGACCGAAAAGTTAGTTGACCCATCATCGACGTTTCCGCACAACTTTGTCAGTATCGCTTTCAAATTCAAATCGACAGTCCCGTGGATCTTTATCTTCACGCAGTCCAACAAAGACCGGATGACGCAAACGATGGTCAGCGGTCCATTCAGAAAACTTCACCTCAGCTACCAGCCTGGGTTTGATCCACTGAACCGGCTCGTTGGTTTTCGGTGCGTCCACGAATGAACCCTGATTGCTCTTGAGGGGTTGCATCAACTTGTAAATCGAAGCGAGCTTGCGTTCGTTAAAGCCGCCGCCGACGTGCGCGATGTAGTGCAACTTGTTATCTCGATAGAGTCCGCAGACTAACGCTCCAAAATACGACCGCGCACCGCGTGGCTGGGTATAGCCGCCCACGACCACTTCCGAGCGCATGATCGTTTTCACCTTTAGCCAGTCGGTGCTGCGTTTCGGTAGATACTTACTCGTCGCGCGCTTGGCGATCATGCCTTCGAGATGAAATTTTTCGATCTCTCGAAAGAAGGCCTTGCCGTCCCCCTCGACGTGTTCTGATAGCTTGATGAAGTTCGCTGGACGCAGGATTTCAGCAAGCTTTGCCTTGCGCTCGACCACCGTGCAGTTCCTCAGATCGTAACCATCTGCGTAGAGCAAGTCGAAAACGAAGTAGACAATCTGTCCCTTGCCGCGCAGAGCATCGACCCCGCTCTTGCGACCGACGCGAGGCTGCAACAGTTGAAACCGCGGCAGGCCGTGCTCATCGAGCGCGACGATCTCGCCATCGAGAATTGCCTGCTTTGCGGCAATCTGTCTTGCGACGTCGTGAAGCTCAGGATACTGCGGCGTCATCTCAATCTGATTCCGCGACACAAAGCGCGCCTTGCCGCCGCTGATGAAACAGATCGATCGAAAACCGTCCCACTTCGTTTCAAAGATCCATTCCGAATCGGAGAATGGATCGTCGACAAGCGTCGCCAGCATCGGATGAATCTCGGCAGGCATGCCTGCGGCGCGGGCGCCGGGGCAGATAGTCGTAATCTTCTTTCGTGCCGCTTTTTTCGTTGAGTGCTTTTTTGTAGTCATGCGCGACGATCCACGAAGTCAGTACCATCCGCATGAGCGGACGGGGTAAAGACTGGAGCGCAAGCGTCCTCGCTTGCATGAGCTTTGCTAAACGCGACGCTGCAACCGGGACGGTTGCGCTCCAGTCGGTTCCTGATCCATTCGCTTACCGATCTGATGTTAGTCTAAGAGGCAGTCGTGACAATCAGCAAACCATTCAAGCCGACAAAGCAACAGCTAATCGATGCTGCCGGCCAGACTTTGCCTGACGTCATTGCGCCGAACCTGCGCGTGCTTTTCTGCGGCATTAATCCGGGACTCTACACCGCGGCGGTGGGCCATCACTTCGCGCGTCCCGGCAATCGCTTCTGGCCGGCGCTGCACAAATCAGGATTTAGTGATCGACTGCTGTCGCCGTTTGCGGAGCGCGAACTCCTGAAAAGTGGCATCGGCATCAGCAATGTCGTGCCGCACGCGACTGCGTCAGCAGCGGAATTGACCCGGGAAGATTTCATTGACGGCGGTAAGAAACTCGCTGCCAAGGTGAGACGTTACCGTCCTCAGATCGTTGCGATCCTCGGAGTCGGCGCATATCGCCACGCGTTCGCAAAACCGAAAGCAAAAATTGGAGAGCAGGCCGAACGAATTCACGACGCACGTGTCTGGGTTTTACCAAACCCGAGTGGCCTGAACGCTAACTATCAGTTGCCCGAACTCGTGCGACTCTTTGTTGAGCTTCGACAAGCGAGTGCGAGGTAGTTAAAAAATCCTTTACACTCCAGACGAACTGGCATAGGCTACGCCAGCTTTCTCATCATCTTCACTGTGAATCCCGATTCGAAGCAGTTTCGCAAGAACAGCTGTCACGTGATCCTCAGCGAAACCCAAGGAGAATTAACATGTCGAGCAAATTTACCGAGGATCCGCCGATCATAGTCGGCGGCGGTAGCTCTACTTACATTTGGATCTTAAAGAGCTACTCGCCTCCCACGTTGGTAGCGAATCCACAACCGCAATACCCAATCGACACCACCAAGTACGACTGCTACGACGTCGGCGTAGACCTGGGTTCGTATGAGACGCACGACGGAGCCGACCAGGGCAATCCGCATCCGATTAAGAATCGCAGGGTGCACCGCACCAAGTTTTTTAAGGCAGGGGCGAAACGAAAATGAAAAAAGAGAATAGTTCCGAAGAGAAGCAGCAAGCCAGAGGCGGGAAACCCTTTGGCGACGATCCGCCGGTCATCGTAGGCGGGGGAAACTCGGCATATATTTTTATCAAGACTGGGATCGGAACACCGATCAGCCCTTCGCCGCTTCCGGGATACGACTGTATCCGGTTACCCGATAACGTGACGGTCCTGCGTGTCAGCGATGGCATCTCGCCGCGGATTCACGCGATTCCCTTGAAGGCCGATCGGTTTGGAGCCAACTTCGACAACTCGTAAGGCTTGAAGACGCGACCATCGTCTTTGCTCGTTGCAACCAGCGCGGGCCTACGTCCTTAATTGGTAGTCTTCGTTATTGTGAGTTGGCCGCGATACTGTTGCACGTCCGGTCTTTTCGTGTAGCTCGCGTAGACTTCCGCGCCCCATTTCTGCTCCAGGCTGGCGAGTAGTTCTGCTGCGCGGGTGAGGCATGCGCGCGCTTTCTCCGCATCACCAGCCTTTTGGGTCGCTAGTCCTTCAATCAACCATGCCCGCCATTCGGCTTCACTAAGTCCGGCACTTATGAAGAAAGTGCGAGCTTGTTGGGCGGCTTGTATCGCAGTTTGAGTATCGCTCGCAGCCAGCGAAGCTTCAGATAACGCGAGTTGCGCCTGCGCTGAAAGCAGTGGATCCCCCATAGCCGCGACGGCGGTGACTGCCTCTTGGCACAGTGCCTGACCGGCGCGAGCCTGGCTGGAAAGCGCCTGCGCCAGCCCCTTAAGGTACTTGCCTCGGACGTTTACCGTCTTGCTTTGCGAGCCACCTAGTTCCAGCGCGCGATCAATACTCGCAATTACCTCGCTAAACTTTCGTTCGCTCAGCGCCATCTCAGCCTGAGCCAATTCGATCGCAACCTGCAATGTCTTGTAACTGGCATCATCTTTCTTAGCGATTTCAGAAGCCTGTGCGATATCGCCGTTGGCCTCTTTCTGATGACCGAGATTCCATTGCGCGCCGCCGCGGTTTAGCAAGGCATAGCCGAGGTTGAGTTGGTTGTTTAGCGATTTTTGAATTTGATAACTCTGTTCGAAATGTTGCAGAGCTTCTGGGTACTTCTCGAGGTCTGAAAGAAGATTGCCAATGCTCGTATGAGCCGCAGCAATCTGTGGCTGGTCGGAGGTTTGTTCAGCGAACTTCAGTTGATCTTCGAAAGCAGCCAGCGCTGATTTGAAGTCGCCTTTGCGCCGGTACAGTCGCGCGCGAATATTCATTGCCTGGTTCGTCTCAGTGCGATAACCGGCGCTTTGATAAAACTTTTGGGCTGGCTCTTGATAGTTCAGCGCTTTGTCGGGTTCGCCGCGTTGTTCATACAGACTTGCGAGCGACAATTGCGCGCGTGCCTCATTTAGCCGCGCCCCAAATTTTTGCGCGTAGTCCAGTCCCTGTTGGAAGTCATGCTCTGCGCTCGCGTAATCGGCTGCGAGAAAATCGACATTCCCAAGTTCAATGTAGCCGCGGGCAGTCATCGTTTCCATTTGGTTCGCTTGCGCAAGTTCGAGCGCCTGCGTCGCAAACTGCTTGGCCTCGCTACCCTTGTTCTGTTTCAACGCGACGCTGCTGAGCTGAAACAGAATTCGAATCTGTTGGTAAGGAGCGTTAACGATTCTCGCCATATCGCGGGCTTGCTCTAACTGTATCCGCGCGTCGTCAGGTTTGCCGAGGCTGTCGTTCAGCACGACGCCCCGTTGCAGCGCTACTTCGGCCCGGCCTTCAACGTTGCCGAGCGATTGATAACTTTCTTCGGCTTTGTCCAGAAAGCGGTTCGAAGCATCGATATCACGTTTTCGACCATAAAGAATTCCCAGCCTGAGAAACGCCGCGGCAATATGCGGATCGTGCTTAATTGCCTCTGCATAACTTTCAATAGCTTTGTCGGTCTGGTTGTTTTTCTCGTAAGCGCGGCCTAAGTCTACGTGTGCTTCAGCCTTCGATGCGTCAGCTTTAACGATCTCTGAATAGGTGGCTACGGCAGCCGGAAAATTTCTGCGCACGGTGGCCGTCAGCGCATCGAGATATTGGTTATCTATCTTTGAAAGCACTGAACGATTAGGTGTTAATTCCGACGCGCGCAAGATCTCGTCCTTGGCCTTGTCAAAATAGTCCAGTTCCATAAACGCTTCGGCCAGACGTGCATGCGCGAGTGCGAATTGATCGTCGGCACGAGTGGCCAACTCGAGGGCCTTGCTTGCTTGAAAGTACGACCCGGCACGAATCGCATTCGCCCCGGTTTCATAAAGTCGTTGCGCTTCCAGATTGGGTTGATGAGGTCGCGCGCGCGCGAAATACCAAATTCCAATGGTCAAGGTAAGGAGCGCAACGACCGCTAACGCGACGTAGCCGATCGGCAAGCGCGGACGCCGGAAGATATCCGACAAGGTGGCCAGGGTGACGCCGGGTCGCGTTGCCACGGCAGAAGGAATCAGTCGCGTTACTGTATTAGTAGCCTCGGAGAACAGATTTCCTTGCACACTTTGCAACTCGGCAATCATTTCGTCCGCCGTTTGATAGCGCGCCTCGGGCTTTTTTGCCAGAGACTTTAGCGCGATACGATCGAGTTCTTTGGGGATGTCCGGGTTGAGCGTTGAGGGCGGTGGCGGATCATCTCGCAGGACTTTAGCGCAAATGTCTGCCGCACTTTTTCCGAAAAATGCTGGCTTGCCGGCGATGCATTCGTACAACAGTGAGCCCAGCGAAAACAGATCGCTGCGACCGTCTACTTCATTGCCTAACGCTTGTTCAGGTGACAAGTACATCGGCGTGCCCACGATCATTCCGTCACGCGTGTGCGTGACCATCAGTGTTTGCCGCTCTGGATCAGTTACGTCGGCTCCTTCGAGTGCAACCTGCTTAGCCAACCCAAAATCCAGAACCTTGACGTGACCGCGCTCATTGATAGCCACGTTGGTAGGTTTGATGTCGCGGTGAATAATTCCCTGACGATGCGCTTCGGCAAGAGCTTCACCAACCTGCTTGATTATCTCGATGGCGCGCGAAATGGTTAACTTTTCCGTGAGCATCAACTCACCGAGTGTTGGTCCCTTGATGAGTTCCATTACGATGTAAGGCTCGCCGTCTTCAGTTTCACCGTAGTCGTGAATCGTCGCGATATGTGGATGGGAGAGCGTCGAAACGGCGCGCGCTTCGCGCAGAAAGCGCGCCCGAAACTGCTGATCTTCGGCGTTGGCCCGCGCGTGTATTGTCTTGATGGCAACGCGCCGGCCGAGCAAAGTGTCTTCGGCAAGATAGACCATGCCCATTCCGCCCTCGCCAAGTGTCTCGAGGATGCGATAGTGAGAGACCGTGCGTCCGATCATTGATCCAGACATGCTTGAAAAAAGAGAGCGATCGCAAGCTGATACCGATCGCTCAAGGTTGGCCGGTTCCTAAATCACCGCGCATTGTCGCTCTAAATTACTACGTATTCAAGAGATTGGCTCACAACTGCAACGCCCTTTACAGAAGGATTTACCATCATTGAGCGGCGATTATCGTTGTGCGTTTACGTGGGTTAAGCTGTTCATCGATCTAGCAAGGAGTGTGTCATGATAAGAAAACTGAAGTTGGGAAAGTATCGTCTTTACTCGCGCAAGAAAAATCCGAAGACGGGGAAGAGAAGAAATCTGGGTACGTTCGACACTCGCGAAGCTGCTGAGAAGCATGAGCGCGCGGTGCAATATTTCAAGCGCCACTGAGGCGGCGGACGTGATCGCCTTCCGGCCCAAGCCGGGCGCGGCGCGCCAGATCGCCTGTCTGGCTGGCGGTTTGGCCGGCTGAGGTGTTTCGCCGGATGCGTGGGGCCTCTATAAACAG
>DASWQK010000260.1:0-8674 GCA_036403735.1 Pyrinomonadaceae bacterium | reverse complement strand
CGTTCCTCCGCGAAGCCCTCGGTACTTTCTCTGCGGTTTCATTTCGCAGGCCAAAAATTAACCGCAGAGGGAGTACGGAGGAATCCGCAGAGGGCCGCGGAGAACGTCGAAATAAGGACACGGCCAACTGCTAATGCCGGCGTAGTCATGTGGGCCAAGTACATGTAGAATGACCACAAAGCCGCGATGAGGAACCTACGCACAGCCGATGCCGACGCTCTTGCCGTGACTGCGGCCGAGAAGATCGAGCTGCTGCAAGCTGCAATTGAGCGGGTGATTCGCGGAAAGCCGGACGCAGTTCGATTCGCGATCGTGACGCTGCTCGCCGGCGGTCACTTGCTCATCGAAGATGTGCCGGGAGTTGGGAAAACCACGCTCGCCCATTCTCTGTCGCGCGCGCTTGATTGCTCGTTCCAGCGTATTCAATTCACTTCGGATTTATTGCCGTCGGATGTGATTGGCCTGTCGGTTTACAACCAGGTCGATGCGCTTTTCGAATGGAAACCCGGCCCCATCTTCGCGAATGTCATTCTGGCTGACGAGATTAATCGCACTACACCCAAGACCCAATCGGCTCTGCTGGAGGCGATGGCCGAAGGACACGTGACGGTCGAAGGGGTCACGCATGCGCTGCCAAATCCATTCATGGTCCTGGCGACGCAGAACCCAATCGAACATCACGGCACCTATCCTTTGCCGGAATCACAGCTCGATCGATTCATGCTGCGCTTGCGGATTGGGTATCCGGGAGTGGCGGATGAAAAACTGATTCTGCGCGACCGCGAGCACGCTGAGCCGCTCGACAACATGCAAGCGGTGATGAACGCGGCCGACGTGACGGAGCTACAGCTAGCAGTCGCCGAAGTTTCAGTCGACGATGCGATCGTTGATTATCTGATGCGCATCGTCGCGGCCACTCGATCGTCCGAGATGCTCGATCTTGGTGTCAGTCCACGCGGCACTCTATCTCTGTTCCGCGCCGCTCAGGCGCTTGCCCTCACCGAACAAAGATCATTCTGCCTGCCCGACGACATTAAGCGGCTGGTGGTGCCGGTCTTTGCTCATCGCGTGGCGGTTAGCACTCGCTACTCCTCGGCCATGCGGCGCAGCGAAGAAGCTGAAGCCGTGCTGCGCGAGATCATGAAAACCATCAGCGTTCCGCTCTGAATTTCGAATTTGGCAGTATCGGAACGTTGGGATCTCGGGGCATTAGCCCGACCGTCAGGGAGGGCTCAGCATTGAATTCGGCGGAAAATGAGCCCTCCCTGACGGTCGGGCTAGTGCCCCGAATTTCGGACCGGCGAGTTGAAGCTACGTGAATCAGCAAACCGATACCAAATCCGCTATCCGCTATCCGCAATCCGCAATCATGAATCGTTGGTGGCGCCTCTTACTCGGCACCTTGCTCGTCCTCACCGGCCTCGCCACGGCAATCCTGACTTTGATGGCCCGCAGGCTTGGCGTGCCCGAACTCACGACCGCGGGAGCGATCGCTTCACTGGTCCTGGTATTGCTGATCATGATTTTGGTCGTGCCGCCGCTAACCCGGTCGGCGTTCGCGGAAATGGCTGCGACCGGATTCCCGATTGAAGTGACAACCGGCGGGGCTATCTTCGTCGTCATCCTGGTAATCGTCGGCTTCGCGGCGTGGAACACGGCAAACAATTTATTGTTCATGGTCTTGTCGATCATGCTGTCGACGATATTTGTTTCATGGATGGCGGCGCGCGTGTCACTGCGCGATCTCAACGTCTCGGCCCGGTTTCCGGATCACATCTTTGCCGGCGAGCAGGCTGAAGTCCTCGTCACTTTGCGGAATTCGAAACGTTTGCTCCCTTCTTTTTCGATCCTGGTTGAAATGCGCGGCAGTTTCGATCGCCCCGGCGTGCTGTTAACAAAGAAAGTTGCGCCGCCCTTGAAGAAAACCGCGCTTGGGTACTTCACGTACGTGCCGCACCGCGCCGCCGCTGAGCAATCGATCGAGCAGCTATTTCCCAAGCGCGGGCACGTGCTGGTGAAAGGCTTTGAAACTTCGACGCGTTTTCCCTTCGGATTTCTTCGTCATCGTCGCCGTCTGGTCGCGCGTGACGTAGACATCGTCGTATATCCCAAGCCCGAACCGATTACGGATCAGTTGAACCTCTTGCCGTTGCAGTCAGGTCAAACAACCTCGCTCAGGCGCGGCGCGGGTCAGGATCTGTTGTTGTTAAGAGATTATCAGGCGCGTGACGATCTTCGTCACATTGATTGGAAGGCCACCGCACGAGTGCGAAGGCTCACGGTGCGCGAGTTCGCCGCCGAGGACGAGCGCCGCATTACGATTGTTCTGGATCTGACGCTGACTGACGACATTGATGAAGAGAACTTCCGGATCAGATTTGAGAATGGAGTTACCCAGGCAGCATCGCTGGCGAAACATTTTATCGAAGAGCGCGCGGAAGTTCGGTTGATACTCGGCCCGGACGTCGGTAGATTTGGTTCCGGTCTCGAACATCTCTATGCGTGTCTGCGACGTTTGGCCCTCGTCGGCCCGGTCCGCGTTGGCGTCAAACAGAATCTGCAGATGACCATCGATCGCGCTGCCGTTTCCGAACTTCGATCAGAGGCGAACTATTTGATTCTGTTAACCACCGCCGCGCGCGGATCCATCGCGCCGAATATTTGGCGGCGGGCCTTCGTCATTCATCTTTGAGCGATTCTCACAGAGAACTAAGATTGAAACTCTTATTCACGCCTGGCTTCAGCCGGGCGCACTTCGAAGTCCAAATGAATGGGAAACCGTTTAAACGGTTTTCAAAAACTCTACTGGGTTCAGTTCACCGGGCTAAAGCCAAGTGTGAATGATACCGGCTCAGTGCCGTTAGAACCTTCGATGTCGGTATGGGAAATGAAGCACACACGCGCAACTTCCTCGCGATCTGTTTCCTGTTTTCAGGCGCGACCGGCCTGGTTTATGAAGTGGTGTGGGCGCGCATGCTCGGGCTGGTCTTTGGCGCGACCACTATCGCGATCAGCGCCGTGTTGGCTGCCTTCATGGGCGGGTTGGCACTGGGCAGTGCGGTCGCCGCCAAACGGATCGCGCGAATCACCAAACCATTGCGGGCGTACGCGCTGATCGAAATCGGCATCGGCTTGTATGCGCTGATTGTGCCCACGCTATTTCGGTTGGCCGATACTGCTTACGCGGCAATTTGGCAGAGCTTCCATCCCGGATTTTACGGTTTTGCATTCTTAAGATTCGTGCTCGCGACGATCGTTTTGATTGTGCCCACGGCGTTGATGGGTGCGACCCTGCCGGTAATAGTTCAGGCAGTAAGACAACTGGGAAGCTTTAAATCATCAGCGGTTACCCGGCTGTACAGCTTGAATTTGACAGGAGCGATCGCGGGCACAATCGCGGCCGGCTTTCTGCTACTGCCGTCGTTGGGAGTTCGGGCAACTACGCGAGTCGCAGCGCTCGCAAACCTGTTGATTGGAATCGCAGTGCTCGTCTTTGATTCGCGCCGGACGCGACAAGTCATTCAAGTTGAGCAAGAAGATGCGCCGGAGTTGTTTGAAGGAGCGTTAGGCGATCAAGCCGGAGCGTCACGGTTTTGGCTTGCGTGCGCTTTTGCGTCAGGTTTCGTGACGATCGCGATGCAATTGTTCTGGTCGCGCGTGCTGTCTATGATCATCGGCTCAAGCACCTATGCATTCACGATCGTTCTGGCGCTGTTTTTGATCGGTCTCTCACTGGGCTCGTGGATAGTAAGCGCGCGAGCTGGATCAAATTTCATCAAGCTGCGCAGATCGATCATGTTTGTGCAGTTGGCCACCGCGCTCTCAATTCTGGTGAGCCTGCGGATTACCAATTCAGTTCCGTCTTGGCTGATTCAAATCGCGTTTCGTTTCGGAATAGATTCATGGCCCGGCTTGCTGGCGCTACAGATTGTCGCCGCCGCCACTCTGATTCTGTTGCCGGCCATTCTGATGGGCATGACGATGCCGATCGTGCTTGTCTGGGCTGGGGATTCAACCAACAAGAATGCGGCCAAAGGGGGTGCAAATTCTGTCGGTCTCAGCTACGCAATCAATACGATTGGTGCGATCCTCGGCGCGCTGGCCGGTGCTTTCATTTTGATTCCCATAGCAGGCACGCGTTTGACGGCGTATTGGATCGCGTCAATTTGTATTGCGATTGCCGGGGCCGCGTACCAGCCGGGATCGGTCGTGCGCGATCGAGCGCTGGCGCGCAGTCTCTCAATTGGAATCACGTTGTTGCTAATCATTCTGGCATTTGGCGTCTGGCCGCGTTTGGATGTGAATGCGCTCTCGATTGGCGCCTACGATAGTTTTGTGCGCGTGCTGGCGCGATCGCGCGGTGACTTTCCTGAGAACGGCGAAAGTGATCGCCCCGAAGATCATCAATTGTTAATGTTCCAGGAAGGCCGTACGGCGACGGTTTCGGTCCGTCGCGATTGGGGTATTACCTCTGTCGCGATCAATGGTCGCACCAACGCATCAGATGCGGGCGATATGCCCACGCAAGTCATGCTGGGTCAGTTGGGTGTGCTCGCTGCTCCGCGACTTGGTAACGGTTTGATAGTCGGATTTGCTACTGGAGTTACGGCGGGCTCGGTTCTGCAATCATCTATCGGAGAGGTTGACTGCGTTGAGATCGAACCTGCCGCGATCGCGTCATCGCGCTACTTCGAGCATGTCAATAATCATCCGTTGAGCGATCCGCGGTTGCACTTGATCATCGATGACGCGCGGACTTACCTGCGGGTCAATCCAAATCTCTATGACGTAATAATAAGTGAACCCAGCCATCCTTGGGTGCCGGGCGTGGCGAACCTTTTTACCCGCGAATTCTTCGCTCTGGGCCGTGAGCGTCTGCGCAGCGACGGAGTTTTTGTGCAATGGCTGCAAATCTATCAACTGTCGAATGAAAGCCTGCGATCGGTGCTCCGGACTTTCAGCGAAGTGTTTCCGCACACGGCAGTGTTCCGAATTCAAGGCGCGGCGAAAGGGAAGGATTTGATTCTCCTTGGCAGCCGAGAACCGATAAATCTCAATCACATGAGCGAGCGGATAAGCGAGCCGCGGGTGGTGGCAGATCTAAAAAGGATTGGCATTGATGCGCCGGCAGACCTTATGAAATGGTTCGTGTGTGATGAGACTCACCTTCGCCCCGCGCTCGCCGGCGCAGTAATCAACACTGACGACAACATGCACGTTGAGTCGGTGGCTCCGCGTGAAGCGTTTCGGCCCAGCATTAGCGAAAATGGGACGTGGATTGAAGCTTTAAAATCACCGTAGACGCCAACGGCTAGCCGAGAAGCTGACCGACTACCAGAGATCTTCCATTAAGAAAATCACGCGCGCTCATCCGGCGCGAATCCTGAAGCTGAACTTCGAACAGGCGCAACGCTGTGCCATCGCCGCAAGCTACAATTAATCTATCTCTGGTGGCTTCAATAACCTGGCCCGGAGGAAACCGAAGCTGCTCGATCCATTCCGGCGTCGCTTTCCAAACTATCAAACGTTGTGATCTGAAGGTCGTGTGCGCGTTTGGCCATGGTTGAAATCCCCGTACGCGACCCGCGATTGCGTAAGCATCCATCGACCAGTCAATCAAACCGTCTTCACGCTTTAAGATGGGCGCGAAGGTGGCTTCTTTATCGAGCTGAGGTTTGGGTTCAATGTCAGTCAAGTTTCGCAGCGTTTCGCTGATCAGGTCGGCGCCGATTTCAGCCAGCCGCAACATCAGCTCTGGCGCGGTTTCGTCTTCCTGGATGTCCGTCGATTCGTGCAGCAGGATGGGCCCGGCATCCAACTCTTCGATGAGCTGCATCGTGGTCACGCCGGTTTCAGTTTCGCCATTCACAATCGCCCAGTTCACCGGGGCGGCGCCGCGATACTTTGGTAGTAGCGAGAAGTGAACATTGATGCAGCCGTGCTTTGGCGCACTCAGAAATTCCGCGGGCAAGATCTTTCCGTAAGCAACAACCACCGCCACCTTTGCGTTGTGCGAAGCGAAAAGTTCTTTGGCGTCTGATGTTTTGATTTTCTGCAGCTGGTGAACTGTGAGGTTGTGTTGAAGAGCAAACTCTTTGATTGGCGACGCATGCAGCTTCTTGCCACGCCCGGCCGGTTTGTCTGGTTGCGTCCACACTGCAGCGATCTCGTGACCATCATCAACCAGCCGTCGCAGAGACGGCACGGCGGATTCGGGTGTCCCCATGAAAACAATGCGCATAAAATCAGTTTACTATGGAAGACTGTCAGTGAACGTTCTTAAGCCGCGTAGCGGTGAAATATTTATAGCTCTAATCGTTTAAAAAAAGATTCAGCCGAGCGAAACAACATGTCGTTTCGCTCGGCTTGGAATAATCCTGGAGATGCCTGAGGTCTATAAAAATCTCGTCCCTAACAGGACTCAAGAACACCGCAATCTCAAATCGCCGTGCCGGCTTCCGCTCTCTTCCGCATGGCCCCAACCTTTTCAGATGAAAGCTTTGCCTGCATGAACAGCAGCAGGTAATCGCGGCCGCCGGCTTTTGAATCTGTGCCCGACATGTTGAAGCCGCCGAACGGATGGACGCCCACCAACGCGCCGGTGCACTTGCGATTCAAGTACAAATTACCGACATGAAATTCATTGCGCGCGCGATCCAGTTTTGCTTCATCGCTCGAGTAGACCGCGCCGGTCAAGCCAAACTGTGTATCGTTAGCAATTCGCAGAGCGTCGTCGTAATCGTTCGCTTTGATGACTGCCAGCACCGGTCCGAATATTTCTTCCTGCTCGATCGTCGAGCCGGCCTTCACGTCAGCGATGACCGTGGGCTCGATGAAAAATCCCCGCTCGCCATCTGATCCACCACCGGCGATAACGCGACCGCCTTCAGCTTTGCCCTTCTCGATATAATTGTTGATTGTCTTGAAGGCCTTTTCGTTAACAACAGCGCTCATGTTGTTGCCGTTGTCAGTCGGATCTCCGAGTCTGATTTTCGCCGTCCGCTCGGCAATCTTTTCAATCATCGAATCATAAACGCGAGCATCGATTATCGCGCGCGAACAGGCCGAACACTTTTGTCCCTGATATCCGAATGCTGACTGCACGACTCCGGTTGCCGCTTCATCGAGATCTGCGTCGTCGGCGACGATGATCGCGTCTTTGCCGCCCATCTCTGCCACTACGCGTTTGATCCAAAGCTGGCCCGGTTGAGTTTTTGCCGCGCGTTCATTGATGCGCAAGCCGACCTCTTTGGATCCGGTGAACGCGATGAACCGGGTCTTCGGATGATCGACGACGACGTCACCGACTTCCGCGCCAGAGCCCGTCATGAAGTTTACGACGCCCGCCGGCAAACCGGCTTCTTCCAATAACTCAAAAAACTTGTAAGCAATTGCCGGTGCGTCCGACGACGGCTTGAGTACGACTGTGTTTCCAGTGACGATTGCCGCGGCGGTCATCCCAGCCATAATCGCGCAGGGAAAATTCCACGGTGGAATAACTGCGCCCACACCGAGTGGAATGTAATCGAGTTTGTTGTCTTCACCTTTGAGTTCGACCAGTGGTTGCTTGCCGGCATATCGAAGCATCTCGTGCGCATAGAACTCGAGAAAGTCGATCGCCTCGGCCGTGTCGCCGTCGGCTTCCGGCCAGGTCTTAGCGACTTCATAAATCATCCAGGCAGAGAATTCATGTTTGCGTTCCCGCATCAGCTCTGCGACGCGAACCACCAATTGAATTCGTTCTTCGACGGGCGTGTTGCGCCAGCTCTGAAAAGCTTTAGAGGCGCTTTCAACCGCTTGATTCGCCAGTTCCTTACTGGCTTTGTGAAACTTTCCTACCACCTGAGATCGATTGGCCGGATTGATGCTCTCGAGCGTGTCGCCGGTCTTGATGCGTTCGCCGCCGATGACGAGCGGGTATTCGCGACCGAGTTCGCTCTTAACCTTGTCGAGCGCCGCGCGCATCGCGGCGGCGTTCTCTTCTTTGGTGAAATCGGTAAATGGTTCGTTACGAAATTCTGTTGGCATATTTGTTCCGTTCGGTACGCACGCATCCCGCGTGCTGTTTTGGTTAAGTATCTGCACGCCGGAGGCGTGCGTACCCATTACGCTCCCCACTCGCCGGCCTTCTGTAGTTTTTTGATCTTGCGTTTGACGATCTCGCGTTTCAGCGGTGACATGCGATCGAGAAAGACTATGCCGTCACAGTGATCCGTTTCGTGCAACATGCATCGAGCCGTCAACTCTGTTCCATCAATCTCGAATTCTTTTCCGTTGACGTCATGCGCGCGCACGACTGCCCGCAAATTACGCTCGACACCAAAAAAGATTCCGGGGAACGAAAGACAGCCTTCGTCGCCGTCCTGTTTACCTTCCTGCGCGATGACCTCCGGATTGATCATGACGATTCGTTGGGCAGGGTCTTTGCCGCCCGAACAATCCATCACGAACAGACGTTTGGGCACCCCGACTTGCACCGCCGCCAGCCCGACGCCCGGCGCGGCGTACATCGTCTCGAACATATTGTTTACGAGTTTCTTAAGATCGGCGTCGAACTTGGTGACCGGATCGGCCGGACTGTCGAGCACGGGATTCGGCCAGGTAACTATTTGTAAACGTGACATTCTTAAATCTCAAATCTCGAATTTAAAATCTGAAATCTCAAAAACAAAAT
>DASWQK010000259.1:0-5696 GCA_036403735.1 Pyrinomonadaceae bacterium | reverse complement strand
AAAGATGAGCTTCCTCGATTCCCTAATCAAAGATCCCGAATATCAATCACACGATCCGCGTAAGCCGGAAGAGATTACTGAACCTGACATAATCATCTCTCCCGACACGCGGCGCGAGAACCGGATTCCGCCGGGACAATCACGCACGAAGAAATGGCCGGTGCTTGATGCGCATGGCGCGCCTCCGGTTGATCTGACGACCTGGAAATTCGAAGTTGAGGGTCTGGTTGAAAAGCCGCTTCAGTTTTCGCTCGATGAATTCATGCAGCTTCCGGTCGTCAAAGTCTATTCCGACTTTCACTGCGTCACGCGCTGGTCGCGACTCGACAATGTCTGGACCGGCGTGCCGACGCGCGAGATAGCCGAGCGCGCCGGCGTGAAGCCCGAAGCGAAATTCGTGCTGGCGCTCGCTTACGATTACGGTTGGACCACCAACGTTCCCATCGAATACTTCCTGAAAGAAGATTCGCTGTTCGCTTTCTTGCATGACGGTGCGCCCATTCCGCCTGAGCATGGTGGCCCGGTGCGTCTGATCATTCCGCAACTCTACGCCTGGAAATCGGCGAAGTGGGTCAGGGGCCTGCGCTTTCTGGCCGCGGATCAGGCGGGCTTTTGGGAAGAAGGCGGCTATCACATGCGCGGCGATCCATGGACCGGCGGAGATGGTGAGAGATTTCGGTGGTAGCCGTCATCCACAGATTACACAGCACAAAACTAAGCCACAAAAAGGCACAAGAAGCACAAAATGAAATCAAAACCAGCCGCAAGGCTTTCACTTAAACTGATTCCGAGTCTGAGCTTTTCTTTTGAGCCTTTTGTGCTTTCTTGTGGCTAATTCTTTTTTTGAATCTGTGAAATTGCGTAATCTGTGGATATGACTTCTCCTGCACCGAAAGACGCCGCCGCCGTAATTCTCCTGCGCCCTGATACTGATCCAAACAATCCGGAAGTCTACTGGGTCAAGCGCAGCACGAAGCTTGCTTTTCTTGGCGGCTATCGCGCGTTTCCCGGTGGCCAGCGCGAATCATTCGACGCAGAAGTGCGCGTCCTCAACTGTGAAGACCAAGAGCGGGCTGCAATGATCAGTTGCGCCGCGCGCGAATTGTTTGAAGAAGTCGGGGTGCTGCTCGCGCGTGGATCGAAAACGCTGACTGTCGGTCAACGCGCTTCGCTCTTCGACGATCTCGAATCAAAACGGATGACCTGGCCGCAGCTGCTCGATCATTTTGGCTTGCAGCTCGACGCCAATGATTTCACGTTCGCAGGTCGCTGGCTTACCCCGCCGTTTGCGCCGCGAAGGTTCGACACCTGGTTCTTTCTCGTTAACTGTCCTGCCAAGCAAGAGCCCCGGGTTACTGAGGATTCAGAATTAGAAAGTGGTGAATGGATCGCTGCGCGTGACGCGTACGAACAGTGGCGGCGAAGCGAAATCATCGTGGTGCCGCCGGTGCTGCACGTGGTGAAAACTCTTTCGGAAGGCCTTAATGAAGATCTGGTCGAACGATTTCTTTCGATTCCCGAAGCTCATGGCGAACCGACGCGCCGCATCGAGTTTCATCCGAATTACATCTGCTTTCCGGTGCGCACGCCGACCAGGCCGCCGGCGACTCACACGAATTGCTATCTGATTTACACCTCGCGCGAAATTCTCGTGATTGATCCCGGCTCGCCTTATGAAGATGAACAAATTGCCCTGGCGCAGTGTGTCGATGATTTGATGGTGGAAGGAAGAGAAGTGCGAGAGATTGTGTTGACGCATGTGCATCCGGATCACGTCGCGGGCGTGAATGCTTTGAACAGGCACTTGCAGGAAAGGCATGGCCGTACTTGTCAGGTGGCGGCCCACGCGGAAACAGCCGAGTCATTAAAGAACCAGTTTCCCGTCGGTCGTCTGATCCATGACAACGAAGTACTGGCCATTGAAGGCGAGCCGTCGATCAACTTACGCGCGCTGCACACGCCCGGTCATGCGCGCGGACACCTTTGCTTTCACGACGAACGCACCGGCGCACTGATTTCCGGCGACAACATCGTTGGCTATGGATCTGTGCTGATCGATCCGCCAGAGGGAAACATGCGTGATTATCTGGCGTCGCTCGAACGCATGCGCGCGCTCCGGAATCTCTCTGTCTTATTTGGAGGACATGGACCAGCGATCGCAAATCCTCACGAGAAGATCGACGAATACATCACGCATCGACTGCTGCGCGAAGAGCTGATCCTCGCCGCGGTTCGTGAAGGTATATCTACGCCGAAGGAGATCGTCGCGCGGGCGTACAGCGACGTGTCACCAAAGGCGCACGCGCTGGCTGAACGCGCGGTGCTGGCGCATCTGGAGAAACTGATCGCCGACGGATTGGTCACTCAGCATTCCGATGGAGCGTATTCCGCGACCACGCCGAGCGCTTAATAATTAACATCAACGCCCGTTTAGAGGCGGGCTACTGCCCGCCAGCTTCTTTCTCAAACGAAAAGGCGGGCCAGTAGCCCGCCTCTAAACATGGGAGTGTTCGGACTTTGTGCGAGGTTGCGGTTAGAATCGAACCATGGAACGAGCAAGGACTTTAGGCGAACTCAAAGCGAGTGGCTACCAGAGCATCTCAGTCAAAGACGAGATGCGCGCGAATCTGATTTGCAAACTCAAGCGGCGCGAGAAACTGTTTCCCGGCATTGTTGGCTATGATGAGACGGTTGTTCCGCAACTCATCAATGCGATCCTCGCGCGGCACAATTTGATTCTGCTGGGCCTGCGCGGACAGGCGAAGAGCCGCATCATTCGCCAGCTTACAAATCTGCTCAACGATCAGATTCCGATCATTGCCGGTTCGGAAGTTAACGATGATCCCTTTCAGCCAATCAGCGCTTATGGCCGGCAAACGATCGAGTTGCATCAGGACTCGGCGCCGGTTGCCTGGGTCGGTCGCGACGCGCGCTTTGTGGAAAAGTTGGCGACGCCGGACGTCACCATCGCTGACGTGATCGGTGACGTCGATCCGATTAAGGCCGCGAAGGGCGGGCACCTGCTGAGCGACGAACTGACGATTCATTACGGTCTGTTACCGCGCGCGAATCGCGGCATCTTTGCGATTAACGAGCTGCCCGATCTCGCCGGCAAAATTCAGGTTGGTCTCTTCAATATCATGCAGGAAGGCGACGTGCAGATTAAGGGTTATCCCGTGCGTCTGCCACTGGATGTGATGCTGGTGTTTTCGGCGAACCCGGAAGATTACACGGCGCGCGGCAAGATCATTTCGCCTTTGAAAGATCGAATCGGCGCAGAGATCTCGACCCACTATCCGAAAGAGATTGAGCTGGGCGTCGAGATTACCAGACAGGAAGCCTGGACTGCGCGTGAGGGATTACAAGATCGTCTGACGATTCCGGATTTCATTCGCGAGGCTATTGAACAGATAGCCTTTGAAGCCCGCGACGATCAGCGGATCGATAAGCACTCCGGGGTGTCGCAGCGTCTCCCGATTACGGTGATGGAGTCGGTCGTATCCAACGCCGAACGTCGCGCGTTGATGACGGACGAACAACAGATCGTGCCGCGCATCGCGGACATCTACGCGGCGATTCCTTCGATGACCGGCAAGATGGAACTTGAATACGAAGGCGAGCAGATCGGCGCCAATCGCATCGCCAAGGATTTGATCAAGCGCGCCGCCGGGGAAATCTTTGAAGGCTATTTCGTGGGCATCGATTTCGCGAAGACCGTCGCCTGGTTCGATCAAGGCAACAACGTGCGGCTGGCTGATACGGCTTCGGCTGAAGAGTGCATGCTGCTGCTCGAGTCCGCGCCGGAATTGATCGAGACGGCGCTGATTCCTTTCGACTTCGATCGTAAAGACGAAGCGCAAACCATCGCGGCTTGCGAATTCGCTCTGGAAGGCCTCTATGCCGAAAACAAAATCAGCCGGAATGAAGAAGGCGGCTATACGGCCGTGACGAAGGCCAGGAAAGATCGGCGCGGAATGATCTATGATGATCTGACGGAGAGTGGGAGATACAGCTAAGAAATGACTTAATCGTATGCGTTTCACTCGCTACTCAAAATTCAACGGCCTCGACGTCTACGGCCTGAATCTCGGCGACCTGATGGAAGGTCTGTCTGATTCGCTGCTTTATTCCGGTTACGACGACGATTACTACTGGACGCGTGAGCGGGCTGAGCAGGACACGTCGCTCGACGCGCTGCGGCGCGCGCTGTTGCAGGCGCTGATGGACCAGCGGTTGTTGAGTCAGCATCAGATTCAGCAGATGCTCGATGAGAATGAAGGGAAGTACCAGGGCTCGCAGCTCCAGGAGATGCTGAATCAGTTGATCGAGCGACTCATCGAAGAGGGTTACCTGACTCTTCATGAAGAACCAGCCGAGCAGCGGCGCGACACGATGGGCGGCAACGGCGAAGGACGAGTCGAAGAGCCGCAGCTGCGCAACGTCAAATTCGAGGTAACGGAAAAGGGCCTCGATTTTCTGGGTTACAAAACCCTGCGCAATCTGCTGGGAAGTTTGGGCAAGAGTTCGATGGGGCGACACGATACGTCGCACCTGGCCACGGGCGTGGAAGCCGAGGCAGCCAGCAAGCCTTACGAGTTTGGCGACACGATTAATCTCGATGTGAACACCACGCTGCTTTCGGCGATTCAACGCGAAGGGCTTTCAGTTCCGCTGAATCTCGAATATGGCGATCTGCACGTCCATCAATGTGATTATCAATCATCGTGCGCGACGGTGGTCATGCTCGACTGTTCGCACTCAATGATTCTCTATGGTGAAGACAGGTTTACGCCCGCAAAGAAAGTCGCGCTGGCTCTCGGTCATTTGATTCGCACGCAATACCCGGGCGACTCTCTAAAAATCGTTTTGTTTCATGACTCAGCTGAAGAACTGCCGCTGGCAAAACTCGCGACGACGCAGGTTGGTCCATATCACACGAACACTGCCGAGGGTTTGCGGCTGGCGCGGCGCCTCCTGCAAGCGCAACGCAAAGACATGAAGCAGATCGTGATGGTAACTGACGGAAAGCCGACGGCTTGTTTCGTCGAAGGCGCGGTCACGCATCCGAGCGGCTTCAAATGGTCACCCGGCGAAACGAACGAACGCAGGATCTACAAGAACTCGATGGGCGGCGATCCATTCGTGATGGATGCGACCTTCCGCGAAGTCCAGGCCTGTCGCAAAGCGGGCATCATGATTAATACGTTCATGCTCGCCAGCGATTATTATCTGGTCGAATTCGTAAAGCAGATGACCGCGATGACGAACGGCAAGGCTTACTTTGCCAATCCAAACAATCTCTCACAGTTTGTGCTGATCGATTTTCTGCGCCGGCGCAAGAGTCGCGTCAAGTAGGCGTGAATGGTGTAACGCAAGCTGTTAGCTTGCGCGCAAACTAACAGTTTGTGTTACAAGGATCTATCTCACTCGAAAGTAATAAATCCCCGCGCTTTGCTTTGCTTCATCATCACTCCGCGTTAGTGATACTTGATAGTCTCCGGAATTAATTGCGCTCGCGGGGACATCCAGCACCAATTTGTCTTCTGCGCGCTTGATCGCGTTTGCGGAGAATACAGATTCGCCGGACACCGTGGTGATGTTGACGTTATAAAATTCAGCCGCCGGCTGGTCCAGGATGATTT
This sequence comes from Pyrinomonadaceae bacterium, assembly GCA_036403735.1. Taxonomy (GTDB): domain Bacteria; phylum Acidobacteriota; class Blastocatellia; order Pyrinomonadales; family Pyrinomonadaceae; genus UBA11740. The sequence continues at coordinate 54 of DASWQK010000259.1, read as the reverse complement.
CGAACCGCACGACATCTCTATTCGCATTGCTAATCACCGGCGACGAATCGATCG
>DASWQK010000258.1:0-2162 GCA_036403735.1 Pyrinomonadaceae bacterium | reverse complement strand
GATAATTTCATCTGCTTTTTCCGGCAGTACAATCTCCATCACCGGTCGGATGCCGCGATCGAAGGCCAAGCTTTCAGACGTTGTTGGCATGCGGCGAAGTTAGCATCACAACACGCTATTTGGCAACGATTCTCAGCCCCTCGGCACGAGTTCTGAAGCACTACTTCCCACTATCCAAATGCCAGCCCGGATTCACCCATTGTCCTTTCCGGTTGACGAAGACTTCGGTCACCCAGCCGGAGTGCGTGCTGCGCTGGCCGCCTTGTTCCAGATCGTACGAATAGTTTGAATAGATAATCGCCGTTAGCCCATACATCTGAATTTCAGTCTTCGGAAACTCAAGCTTCACCAGCTTGCCGCCGCTCTTCGCGAACTGCGTCGATCCCTCGAGAATTGCTTGGCGGTTGGACCAGTTCTTGTTGCCGGATTCAATCGTAATCGTCTCGTCCGGAATTAATTTTTCTAACACCGCGCGATCGCCGGCGAACCAACTGCGCCAGACCGCTTCACGCGCATCCAGAAGGCGCTTCTTCATTTGCTCGCCCACCGTGCGCGGCGCCGCCAATTGCTCTTCCACCGATTCCTGATGCAGCGCGGTGTCGCTGCCGTTTTGAATCCACCTGCCGTCATTCTTAGTGTAGAAATCGCAGATTTGCAGTGCGCGATGCGGCGGCGCGCCCGGCCAGTTCGATTCGACGTCAGCGACGAAGCAAACGAACGCCGCATCGCCTTTAAAGATCATATCGAAATCGCGGAACTTGTAACTCTGCATCCCATACGGGCTCTTCGGATCGAGCTGGTTCCAGTCCATATAATCGTTGATGCTTTTTAACATCCTGCCCGAGTTGTCCAGATAGCCCAGCCAATTCTGCGCGTGCGTCGCCCGCAAGGCTGCCGGGTCTTTCTTGATGAACGCCTGAAAGATGCTGTCGATGTGCGCGCGAATCGCTGCGCGATCCGCGGCGCGGTCGTCCTGGACGTGTGCGCGGGAGCCGATCGTCGCAAACAGGGCAACGCCGAGAACAAACGAGAGAAATGAGAAGCCGATAGTCCTTAGAGTCATCGAGCTAACCTCCGATTTGGTTGTAAATAAAGCTTGAGCGCGGAATGCGTTTGAAAATACGCGCGCGGGCCTTTGAGAGTTGCACCCGAGTCTGCCGGAGCCCCAGGAAATCTGATCGGAGTTACACCGATTTCGCGCCTCGCCGGAGATTTCAGTAATAGTGTGGTTGACTCCAACCCCCCCTCCGGTGATATAAGCCCGCCCACATGTACGCCTTTCGAGATGGTGGTTCCACTTATCATTTAGTTGACACTCACAGCGGTCTGACGGTCTGTGGCCTCAGGGTAAAGATGTATTCGGCAAAGACCAAGGCTGTCTTAACTAACACACCTACAAAGCCTCTCGACAAGATCATCTGCAAGCATTGTGTCCGACTGTCAGAACCAAGGGACGATTGATAAAAGATCGTTACTTGATTTGCAGCTGACACACAGTGCGAAAGGGTTTTTCCTTCGCCGTTGCCGTTCTATATTACTCCGTGGTAATCAATTTTTTAATAGTGAGGTAACGGAAATGGCAGAACCTTTTATTGGAGAAATTCGGATGGTGGGTTTTAATTTCGCGCCCCCAGGTTGGGCCTTTTGTAACGGACAACTGATCCCACTCAGTGAAAACACGGCGCTGTTCTCTCTGCTGGGTACAACTTACGGAGGTGACGGAAGGACGACTTTTGCTCTTCCCGATTTCAGATCGCGCGGTCCGATACATTCTGGTGCGGGGCCCGGGCTGTCGCAAAGAGAATTGGGAGAAATGGGAGGCGAGGAAGCGTGGGCGTTGCCGGAGCCAGAGTTGAAGTTCCGCAATCTCCTGCTAATCCAACCGTCCTGGCTTACGCCCCCGCAGGTCAGCGGGTCAACAGCATGGAGCCGTTCCTGGTAGTCAACTTTATTATTTGTTTGAACGGATCGTTTCCAAGTCATGCGATGGATGAGAGCGCGCCGGACAACGAAGACGCCTGATCGCGACCACCCAAAGCGAGTCGGTTAAATACTGGGAGCGCGGACGCCCTCGTCCGCACAACATGCGTCAGCACGCTCAGATTCTTCAAAGCAATTCTATTGGCAACCAAAATTCGCGCTACGCGCTCAGTGCGGACGAG
>DASWQK010000257.1:0-3914 GCA_036403735.1 Pyrinomonadaceae bacterium | reverse complement strand
GCACAAACTGACGAAACTGCCCTCAAAATTGATCACCAGCCTCTCAAATATGATCGTGACAACAACCTGTGCCTCGGGTTGGCTTAGTTAGCTCAAGAATCGAGAAGCTGCTGGTGCGAGGGTTGCGAGGTGTAACTGTCGCGTCGATATTGCGGTAATAGCAAGCAGCTTGCGATGGCGCACAGCATAAGTCTGGCGGGGGGGTTCGTCAAGCACTTTTCCTGAAATTCAGAGTTGACTAATAAGAAGTTTTTTCTTAAGGAAACGCACGATAGCAGCATTTCAAAGTTGCGAACCCGCGCCTTCTTGATCTCGATGATCCTCAAAGCTCAGTTTCCCGCCCCGCCGTATCGAATAGAGAAATTGAAAACGGCCGCCTTACCGATTGGAACGATACTTTGATAAAACGTCTGGGGTGGTAAATCGCTTTGTGTTAGAACCGGTTCAGTATCAAGCAGACCCTTGGTACCCGCATTCTGTTCCGCCGACGATTGAGCTAAACCGCGGCCATCGCGGAGTATTGCTCGAAATGTTTTTTCTTTGTCGCCGCGGTCGAGAAAAACTCCTAAACTAACCGGAATTGGAACTGCATCTACTCCAATCTCGCGGGCTGATAACAGCGGCGTGGGGCTCAAGATGACCGTTAGAACGTCTGCGACCAGTACTCTTTGGGTGTTACGCGACTTGACGCAAAAACAACCATCCGCCCGCGGCAGATGGATCTGTAAGCCGGGGAGCGCCCAGTTTTTGCCGCCATCGATTTTGGTGCTGGGAAAAATAAGATAACCTTCGCCGAGTGAACCGTCGGCAAATTTCTCGCGGTCGATAATGTAGACATAGCCGCGATGCGACAGCGATTCAAGTCCGATCCGGACACGTTCACCATTATTCAAGGGCACGTTGTCTTCGATGCGAGTAGCGGTATCGATCAACCCTTTGCTGCCATCGGCCGCGGAGTTTGGTACGGGACAGTTTTGAATTGGGCATTGACTCGGAGAGAGGCGCCAGATCGTCACGCCGATTCGTACATACTCATAGTTGCGCGGCGGCGGCCCCTCGGGAAAGCTCTTATCAACAATGTAAACAAAAGATCCCGATGCTGGTTTGTTTCTCGCTGACGCGCCTGATCTTTCACGTCCACCAGCGCCGCTCGTTCCCGCCGCCGGCCGCTTGGTTGTTGGGCTATTCGCTGACGATCCTGCCAGTCCTCCGGCCGGCGTGTCTGTGGGCCGTTTTGCCAGGTATTCTTCTGACTTGATGGATTTCGAACCTTCCTGCGCCAAATTGGCAGCTGCGGCCCCCCAAATTAGAATCAGCGCGATCGACAGATTCCAGATTCTTAAATGATAAGGACTCCTATTCATACGTTTTCTCCCGAACCTAATTCCGTGCGCTGCACCTGTTAACTTCATGAGTTCCGCTTATGAGAAAAATCCAGCCGGCGTATTAGAATCTGGGCGTGTCCCTTCAGCATGGCTCGGGCATTTTTTTCGTCCTGTATCAGTTCAGTCGGAGACGACTCGTACTGTTTCAAAAAGTCCCTCAGCTTAGCCTGATGGCTTGGATCGTGAATCACGCCATCCTTCACGGCGCTTTGAAAGATTGAATCCAGCACAGTATTCCGTTGTGCTGACCAAACCACCCACACCTGCTCGATGCCCGTGCCGCCCACGAATCTGTACCACCCGGTTTTAATCTGTTGACGCGGAGCAATGACTGACTGATCTTGATTGTTTTCACTGGTGGGAAACAGGATGTTCCACTCTGTCGTTCCTTTTTCGTCCAGACCTTCCTCAACAAGATAAAGCGCGCCTGCTTCATTGGCGACCGCATTAAGGACAAATCGATCACCAGTATGAAAATAGTCACGTCCGGTCGCGTCGAAAGGCTGTCCGATCTCTTTCCCGTCATACATTCGTTGGACGGTTAGCCAGTAAGTTAAAGATCGCTCTGGCCCGAGTGGTTTGAACCAGAGCTTCCACACACTGATTCCAGCAATTCCCATTATAAATAAAGCGGCAAATACCAAAGCGAACCACGACCAGCCCTTTCTTTTCGGAGTCGCAGAATAATGGTCGCCAAACGCGGCCATTTCGGGCTGCTTAAGCGATACCAGTGTTGAAGGCAGACTTCTCTCCCTACCTTCAACCCGATTTTCTGGAGCTGCGGATTGGACCGTAGCCATCATTGTGGGAATGCTTGCCGGGTTGGGCGATATGACTGCGGCCTCGATGTCGCCGGCGGCACCGCGTCTCCACGCACCTGGTATTGAACCATCTTGATCGATTAGAGCCCGGGCCAGACTATCACCAAAGTCATGAGCTCTTTGATATCGATCCACGGGCCGATACGACAGGGCTTTTAGGATCGCGACTTCGGCTCCCACCGGCACGCCAGGACGCAATACTCGCGGACTGAGAGGACGATTCTTCTGCAATTCAGAAAGCTGAAAATTCGTTTCCGGATTGAAGGGCCTGCGACCGGTCAACATTTCATACGCAATAACCCCAAGAGCGTAAATATCGCTGGCGGCTGATGCCTTCCTTCCATCCACTTGTTCAGGCGACATGTAGTTTGCAGTACCGGCAAGCCTCGCTGTCACAGTGCTGGACGCCACGAGTGAGTTTCGGATCCGGGCTATGCCGAAGTCGATTATTTTTACTTGCCAGGAGCCGTCCGACCGCTTGTGTACCATGATGTTTTCAGGCTTCAAATCGCGGTGGATCACGTCACATTCATGAGCCGCGCTGAGCGTGCGCCCCACTTGCTGCCAAATATCAGCCACATCCTCGAACGCCATACCACCGTCCGGACGCATCACACTGCGCAGATTATCCCCCTCGACAAATTGCATCACCAGAAAAGGATGTCCGTTGGGAAGTGTTCCGGCATCCAGCAGGCCGACTACGCCAGGATCATTGATTCGTGTCAGGGCTTCGACTTCTTGTCGAAACTTGGTTACGATCCATTTGTCCTCAAGCACTCTTTCCTGTAAGACCTTTACCACCACTCGGCGCGACATCAATTCTGGTTTATCGCTGGCAAGATACAAATCACCGATGCCCCCGCTGCTAAGTTTTTGTTCGACGTAATACCGGCCGTCGAGCGTCTGGCCGATCAGATCAAGCGGCTGTGAAGGCGACGACGAATCAGCGGAACGACGGTCGTTCTCCGCTATCTCCGAGTCGCGCACTGTTGCTTGAAGATCTGAATCTGTCATCGATTTCGGCTGATTGCCACATCCCCTTGGCGGCGCGTGAAGTCAAACAGAGATGGCTGTTGTTCTTGAGTGATCGACACACCTGAGCTGGCGCGCGTGGAACAAGTGCCTATGTCAGCGAGCTCTCGCTTCCGGATGACGAGTTGGGGCCGATCAGTGCGAACTCTCGTTTTCCATTTGCTTTCATTTTCCGCTCGGGGCTGTTGGGCAAACAGTTTGGGTACATCTGCGACCGCGTATTCCAACCATTCATCCATGAATATGGTCTTGTCCTGCGGCTTAACAAACCAATTGCCAGGAAGTAATCCGCGTTTTTCATTCGGTCCGTCTAAAGATATGCACGCTCTGATTAGGTAACAGAACACGCAACCACTCCAAGAACCTCACGGACTCCGTACCAGCACCGTATCTCCACCTTGTCTTGCGAAATCAAACAGCGCCGGCTGTTGTAGCTTCGTATTGTTCACAGGCGCGCCCGCACTCGCGCCGGTAGCTGGAGCCGGGCCGGTGTCCACCAATCCGCGCGCGTTCGCTATCATGATTAAGCGCGGTTGATCGCCAATACTGGCGCTGGTTGGTTTCAGTCCAGCGGTGATTTCGTCGTTGAGCTTGGGAACACGGTCCTCGCCATACTCAAGCCACTCCAACAGAGTGATCTTCATATCCTGGGGCTTGAAATCTGCATGCTTTGCTT
>DASWQK010000256.1:0-3245 GCA_036403735.1 Pyrinomonadaceae bacterium | reverse complement strand
GAACGCTTTGAAGTTCTTTAAGGAACACGGCACCGTAGTCGATCCTACTGATGCGGTATTGGAGTTGATGTTGCGACCGATGAATGTGCCAATTGCAACCTTCGAACCTGGCGTGACCAGGGTGCCGGCGGAATTGAAAGTGCAAATTAATAAGAAGGGCGAAGCAGCTGAGCAAGCCGAAGGGCTGCGGATGGTCCTCGATGTCTTATTGAAAATCACCGGAGCGTTACATCGCGCGGGCGTGCCCATCGTGGCGGGAACTGACGTAGGGGTTCCGGGTCATACGCTGCATCGAGAGCTCGAGCTCTACGTGAAGGCTGGTATGACGCCGCTCGAAGCAATTCAGGCTGCAACCATTACCCCCGCGCGCGTGATGAAGCTTGATAACGAAGTCGGGACAATTGAAGCGGGACGGCGAGCTGACCTGATCGTGCTCGATGCAAATCCCGTTGAAAACATCAGTAACATTCGCAAGGTGCGGTTGGTGGTGAGTCAGGGGCGGCTGTTTGATTGCGCCAAACTTTGGGAGAATGTCGGTTTTCAGCCGTAGCTTGAGAATGAAGACGGGGTTGCACATGAGTGCACGGAGCGGACGATCGAAAATAGCCCGGCGATTTATCACTGGGAACTTGATCACAAAATAAATCACAGTCCGTGAAGCGGACGGCTGAACGTTGCAGAACCGCGAGCGATAGCGAGTGGAGGCGGTGACTCAAGCAATTTGGAGTGCGCCGGCAAAGCGAAGCGGCGACGGCGCTTTGGTTGAAGCTTGAAAGACAGCAATCGGTGAATCCAAAGCGGTGTCGCCGCTTCGCTCTGCCACCGCACTCCAAATCTGTCGGCCGCTAATGCGGACGAAACCTTCATTTTGAAACCAACTCCCGAGCTAAAACGTTAAATAACCTTCAAGGTTTCCCCGCATTGATCGACCTGAAAACGAAAGGCCCGCCATGAACCGAACATCTCGCGCCGCGTCAATAATCAAGACTGGGCTCTTCGTAATCACCGCCTTTGTCGTCGCTTTGCCGGCCGTTGCAACCAACGCCAGCCGTTTGTATGCGCCGGCAATTCGTGCAAACAACGCAATCGCGATTGCCTCTGATGCGCCAATCACGATTCCGTTCGAACTCGTCACGCGGCACATCATGTTGAAGGTCAAGATCAATAATTCGCGTCCACTCTCATTCGTCTTCGACACGGGAGACAAGGTCGGCATCATCGACGCGGACGTCGCGAAAGAGTTGGGGCTGAAGCTCGAAGGACAGGTGCGTGTGGGCGGCGCGGGCGCGGAAACTCTACCCGGCTCACTCGTGAAGGAAGCGACCTGGACGCTTCCCGGTCTTGATGGCTTTTCTCAACCAGTGATCTTGTCTCTGCCGCTCGGACGAATGGCGGCGCGCTTTGGTCACGATTTCGACGGCATCATCGGCAGCGATTTCATCAGACAATTTGTGGTAGAGGTTGATTACCAGAACCGCATCCTGAAACTCTATGACAAAGACAAGTTCAGCTATTCAGGATCGGGTGAAAGCATACCCATCCAATTAAACGGCCAGGGGTTTCCCCTGCTCAACGGTGAAGTCACACCAATGAGTGGTGATCCAATCAAGGGAAAGTTTGTACTCGATCTTGGCTCGAGCGGATCGCTCGTGCTGATGAGTCCGGTGGTGACGGAGCACAATCTTCTCAGCAATGGACTTAAGACTATCAAGGCGATCGGTGTCGGCGGCGCGGGGGGACAAAGCACTGGACAGATAGGCCGCGTGCGCGAGCTGAAGATCGGCAACTTCAAAATCGCGAACCCACTCACGTTGTTTTCGGAGGACAAGTCGGGAGCCATGGCGAGCCGCGACTTAATCGCGAATGTTGGGGAGCAGATCGCTGCGAAGTTCAAAGTTTTTCTGGACTACAGTCACGCGCGAATAATTCTCGAACCGACGCCGACTTTTGCCGATCCGATGGATCGTGCGACGGCGGGATTTGTGATGACCACAGAGGGCAAGGACCGCGCGACTGTTAGGATCACCGACGTGCTGGAGAATTCGCCGGCTTCCGAAGCGGGATTACAAAAAGACGACATCCTGGTAAGCATCGACGGCAAAGAAGCAGCTGATCTACAGGTCAGCCGGCTGGCTGAAATGTTCGAACAACCGGCGACCTACAAGCTCAAGATCCGGCGCGGCGAACAGAGTCTGCAAATACCTCTGACGCCCAGAAAGCTGATCTAATTTGCTAATGACTCAGCCACACTGAAACGATCGCGATGCTGAAACTCAAGTTCTTACCGATAATAATCTTGCCGTTTCTCCTGACGGGCTTTGCGTCCGGCCAGGAACTTGAAAAGGTCCTTACGGCAAAAACGTTTACAAACTCACGGGGCGAAAATTTACCTTATCGTTTGTTCATGCCGGCTAACTATGATCGCCGCAAGAAATACCCGCTGATCGTTTTTCTGCACGGGAGTGGCGGACTCGGCAACGATAACCTGAAGCAATTGCAGTTGGGCAATCTCTATTTGATCGATCGCTTCACGCAAAGCGAGAGCCAGTCGCGTTATCCGGCTTTCGTGGTGGCTCCTCAATCGATAGGTGAGGGTTGGGTCGCCGCGAACGATCGCATCACGCCATCGCGTCAATTGAGCCTGGCGGTTGAATTAATCGACGAACTGAGACGGACATACAGCATCGACAGCGGCCGCCTGTATGTCGCGGGCCAGTCGTTGGGCGGCTTCGGCACGTTCGCGATCATCTCTGCGTATCCGCGAATGTTTGCGGCCGGCATTCCTCTCTGTGGCGGCGGTGACGAATCGAAAGCCGCACAATACAAAGGCACGGCGCTCTGGGTCTTTCACGGTGAGAAGGATGAGTCGGTGCCGGTCGCAAATTCGCGGCAAATGGTGGCGGCCATCAAGAAGGCCGGAGGACAAGTGAAGTACACGGAATACCCCGGAGAAGGCCACTCGATCTGGACCATCGTGGCCAAAGAGCCGGACTTGCTGCAGTGGTTATTCAGTCAGCATCGCTAGTTGAGTTTGCGATTTCCGTCCCCATCTTTAACCTGGTCCATAGAAACCTGGCGGGAAAAAGTGCGGATTCATTTGAAGTTTGTGTCTTTCGATCGCAGCACGCGATCCACAAAACCACACGAACGCGCGCCTCTTCGTGATATTTCGTGTGATTTCGTGGATCATGCTTTCGTTGACATGGTCCGCATGACGCGCCTACGCTTCCTCCTGCAAAATTATG
>DASWQK010000255.1:0-6112 GCA_036403735.1 Pyrinomonadaceae bacterium | reverse complement strand
TGCGGAATCCGAAAGCCGGTTCGTCGCCGGGAAGATCCAGGAGCATCTGCGGAGGGACCCTGATCTGCGGGCGGCGGTTCTTTATCGCACTAACTCACAATCACGCGTGTTCGAAGAAGCGATGCGCCGCACGGGTCTCGCGTACAACATCGTCGGCGGCTTCTCTTTTTATGAACGCATGGAAGTACGCGACATCATCGCTTATTTGAAACTGGCGATGAACCCGCATGACTCGATCGCTTTACAGCGGGTTATCAACACACCGCCGCGCGGCATTGGCAAGATGACGCTCGACGAAATTGACAATCGAACCCGCGAACTTGGCATTTCGCATTGGGACGCGATTTCGGACTTGATTGCAGACGAGCGGCGACTGTCTGCGCGCGCGATCGCGGCGCTCGCAAATTTTCAACGCATCGTTAACCAGTTGGCAGTTAAGGTAGAGGAAATCCTCTCCACGAATCCCGGCGGAGCCGGTACTGAAGAAGAATCTGAAGCACGAATTGAATCGGCATCACCTGTTTCTGACTTGGTGAAAGCGGCGATCCTCGAAACGGGTTATGAAAATGCTCTGAAGTCGGAAAATAGTGATGAAGCGGAAGGGCGGCTCGAAAATCTTCAGGAACTCGTGAACGCTGCCGTCGATTATGACGAGCAAGGTGCGGAAGGTCTGCGCGATTTCATTGACCATTCCGCGCTGGTGGCCGATACGGATCAGTACAAGGCTGACGTGCCGGTAACCCTGATGACGGCCCACTCCGCGAAAGGCCTGGAGTTTCCGCTGGTGTTTCTCGTCGGTCTGGAAGATGGATTATTTCCTCATTCGCGGTCCCTGAGCGACGCTTCGGACATTGAGGAAGAGCGGCGGCTGGCGTACGTGGCAATGACGCGCGCCGAAAGGTTCTTGTACGTAACTCATGCAGTGAAGCGGCGAGTCTATGGTGAAGAATTAGCGTCCGAGCCGTCTCAATTCCTGAACGAGATGCCGCTCGAATTAATCGAAGACATTTCCCGTGGCCGTTCATGGCTATCCTTCGCGCGCGGATCGCACAGCCTGAAAGGTGAGGCGGGTTCGGTTCGTTACGAAAACGATAACCAATATAGCGGGGCCGGGAGTGAATCCACGATCGAGGAAACATCGAACAAGGCTGGCGGTAGTAAGTACACGGGCAAGACCTATGACAGCGTCGAATCCGTAGAGGAGTTCTTTCGCCGGCGCACGGCGCAGATGGGTTCACCCCGTTCAACTCCCAAGTCCCAGGGTCGCTCAGCCACCCCAAAACCCAACACCCAAAGCCCCTCACCCTCGTCTTTTGGTCCTGGTTCATATGTCCGCCACTCGAAATATGGCCGCGGCCTGGTGCTTCGGCGAGAGGGTTCGGGCGAGCATACGAAGGTGACCGTCAACTTCCCCGGCTATGGCGCCAAGAAGCTGATAGAGAAGTACGCAGGATTGGAAAAAGACTAAGATTTTGAAAGGATCGGCTTGCGAGCTCGAACGATGGAACTCCCGACGGCTGTACTTCCACAACGATTCCTCGGCCTCTAAACCTAACCGACGCGCCTCGGAACCGGACGCTCGCGCCTCGGAGCGGGGCGTTCGCGCCTCGGAGCGGGACATTCGCGCCTCGGAGCGGGACGCTCGCGCCTCGGAGCGGGACATTCGCGCCTCGGAGCGGGACATTCGCGCCTCGGAGTGGGACGTTCGCACCTCGGAGCACGGCCGTCTTAGCCCACAATAATCGATGTTTCCTTAGTAAATAGTCGATTTGGCTTGGAAGCATCAGGATTCCCACGCAATTGTAACGAAACCATCACCACGATTCGGGCGGTGTGGGGTGGACAGGCTTTGAAACCCTATGCTAGCCTTTCGTCACAGGGCGAACCTCACAAAGGGTTCGCTTTTCTTTTGATACCCACCCGCGAACGCAGGTGGCACTGACAAGGGGTATCCACGCTATTCCAGGTGGACTAACTGGTCTTTTCAGGATCGCGCACAGGAAATCCCGGACTTCGGCTGACAGACGCCTTCAGTCTCCTTTGAGCCGGAGGTCGAGTCAAAACACAAACTGACTCGCGCGCGATGTCGCACTGAAAAGTTGGCTTAAAACTATCGGACAGGAGAACCCGAACTGATGAAGAAATCTACGTTTCTTGGAAGCGCCGTAAGTGTGCTTCTTCTTTTCTCTGCAATTTCCTACTCGAGAACCTATATTCAGCAGCAAAATCCGAAGTCGAATCCGGGCGCCCAGGCACCGGCACAGACTTCAACTGATACGGTCGCGTCGAAAGAGGCGGCAAGTGTCGCAGCTTCGACAGAGCGCCCACGGGAAGTCGCCACGACCGTAACTTCCGTCGAGGAAAAAGTTGCCGCAGGTGAGACGTATACGGCGACTGCTTACAGCCTGCGCGGTCGCACCGCGACCGGCGTCGCGCCGGCAACCGGAATGATCGCGGCTGACCCTCGGGTGCTGCCATTGGGCTCGCGCGTGCGGATCGAGGCCGGGTCTTACAGTGGTGATTACGTCGTTACCGACACGGGCGGCGCAGTCAAGGGTCATCGAATCGATATTTGGACGCCAACCTCGCGCGATGCAATGCGCTTCGGCCGGCGAGCGGTGAAGCTAACCGTACTGGAGTTGGGCGGTAAGCGAAAAAAGATCGCTACGACTCGCCCGCGTACAGTCAGTGCATCGAACGCTCCTACGACGGCGCCAGAAAACACAAAGCCGCAAAAGTACTAATCTCCTTCCGTTCCCCCGCAAAATCCTTTTAATAGCGCCCTTCTCTACGGTAGAATTCGCCTGCCCGAAGTGATTAGCGATCAGTGTCAGAAGCCCGACCATGAGGGAGGGCAAGAAAAAGGATTGGCTCAACTTCAGGAAATACACGACCATCGGAGCTCTCCATAACGGTCGAGCTTCCGACATCATGGGTGCTATGAAAAAAGTTATTCCCCTCGTTGTCCTCGCGATTGCCGTTACGGTCACCGCTTACGCACAATCAGGCCGGAGAGTTGCGAGTCCTCCACCGCCGCCACCGCCGCCGGTCGTGGAAACTCCGACCGAGGCGCAGCCTGAACGTATGACGCCGGCGATGGATGAGACGGGCGCGCTGCCGGATCGATTGCTGAACCGCGAATTGAAGTCACTCGACAAGGGAAGTTTTCGGCTGTCGGACTTCAGCGGCAAAGTGGTCGTGGTGAATCTTTGGGCGTCCTGGTGTGGTCCGTGCCGGGCTGAGATTCCCGATTACGAGAAGGTGCGGAAAGAATACGCGGGAAAGTCTGTCGAGTTTATCGGCCTGACCACCGAAGATCCGCGCACCGCCAGTGATCGCGTGCAGAAGTTTGTCCGTGACTTCAATTTCGGGTTTCGCCTGGGTTGGGCTGACCCTGACACGGCCCATACCTTGATGAACGGTCGCAATGTCATCCCGCAAACGATCGTCATCGGGGGCGATGGTCACATCATCAGTCACTGGCGCGGCTACGCGCGCGGGCAAAGCCGCGACCACCTGGAGCAAGTGATCGACCGCGCGCTGAAAGATACGACAGCGTCAACACAGAAGCTTCAATGATCATGGTACACAGTTGATCATTACTGATCGCGTCCCTGCATAATTTTCAATTCCTTAACTTATAGCGCTTACTTTGCTGGTTTTCTCTGCGGCTCTCTGTGGAGTCCTCCGCCCTCCCTCTGCGGTTAATTACCGCCTGCGAAATGAAACCGCAGAGGAAGAAATGAGGTCTTCGCAGAGGAACGCAGAGCAAATTGAAGTTAGAACCCTGGCCCTTTTTCATTTTTTCCGGCTCAACAGTTAAGATGCTGTTTCATGTCGCTTCCAGACAAAATGGCAGACGGGTGCGCAGATCTGGTCGAAATCTGGCGTGGGCCAATAGTCGAATCGCGGCACAGCGGTCATCTCACAGCTGTCGACGGAAACGGCGCTACTATTTGTTCGTTGGGCGCGCCGGAGACGGTCACTTATCTTCGATCCTCAGGAAAGCCCTTCCAGGCGTTGCCGGTGGTCGCATCAGGCGCAGCCGATCGATTTGGATTCACTGAAAAGGAAGTCGCAATCTCTTGCGGCTCGCATAATGGTGAGTCCATCCACGTCGAGACTGTGCGTTCCATTCTACGAAAAATAGGGCTCGACGAAAGCGCCTTGAAGTGCGGAGTGCATGAGCCCTACAGCGTTGATGTCGCCCGCGAATTGATTCGCAAACAAGAACCGCCGATTGCGGTTCAGAACAACTGTTCCGGCAAGCATGCAGCCATGCTCGCCCTGGCAAAACACGTCGGCGCGCCGACCGAAACCTATGACGAACTGTCGAATCCGGTTCAGCAGATGGTCGCGCAAACCGTCTCCGATTTCTCCGGCGTACCGGTCAAGGATATTGCGATCGGGACGGACGGCTGCGGCGTGCCGGTGTTCGGTATTTCAGTTCACGCAATGGCCGTAATGTATGCGCGATTAGTCTCGCCTCCTGCCAAAGCAGCGCGCGAAGTCCTTGATGCATGCAAACGAATCGTCAAAGCGATGATCGATTTTCCCGAGATGATCGGCGGCACAAAAGATCGTCTGGATACGGAATTAATACGCACCGGCGCCGGCCGCTTAATCTCAAAAATTGGAGCCGAGGGCGTGTACACTGTCGGCGTCTTACCATCATCCGACTGGCCGCATGGCCTTGGATTCGCGCTGAAGGTCGAGGACGGAGACGACCGCCGGGCGCGTCCACCCGCTGTCATCGACGCGTTGCGGCAACTCGGTGTTTTGTCGTCGAATGATTTGGAGATTTTGTCGACTTATTCACCAACCGTCATTACGAATCGCCGCGGTGATCGCGTGGGTGAAGTGAAGGCGGCGTTCACGCTGGAAATCGATAGGTAGTTTAGGCGACGGACTGGTTCGCCGTTAGTCGTCACCAGCGCCGACGCTGAACGAAGATGCCACACTCAGAACATAACGCGCCTACGTCACCCGTCCTTGGGCATGATCAATACGGCAATGTCGACTACGATTCACTTCCCGAGGTGATCCAGTGGTTCCTTGATTACGATGAGAGAGTCGCAGTCGTCAAGCACCCAAGGGTTGAAGAACTGTTTCAATGGAAACAGGAGCAGAGCCGCCGCGCCGGCGAGGACGTTTTCAATTTCAATCGCGCCGAGGATCGTTTGGCGATCGGTATTCTTCAATCGATCGCCCACAATCCAACCGAACGCGAGCTGCACGCCTGGATTTCTCAGTTGCTCAACACCCTGGAGCAGGCATCGAAGACCACGGAACAGGTATCGACTTCTTATCAACTGAATATTAACAATGCACAATCTGTCGTCGCGGAATCCACGAAGATACCGGCTACGAGAACTCGAGAAGGCTTTTTGATCGACTGTTGGCTGGAAAGTCTCTGCACTGCCGAGGTCCGCGTGCTTGGCTGGTTATACCGAGAGTTTTACGGGCGACCATTTCATCCCGAAAACTTCTGATTCGCCGTTCGCCTTTCGTGGCGCGAGCGGTTTTAATGCAAACGCCCTCGCCTTCTGTATTGAACAATTACGCGGTCAAGCCGGTTTCCCATCCACTCAGTTCCATCCTCCGGCGGTCGTCTTTTTGTTTCGCTGAATTTCAGCCGATAAATCGCATCTTTGGAATTTTGATCGTGGCATAACGGCAGTTGGCACAATCATTGCTGAGGCACAGACGACACGAAGGCAGAAGGGTAGTTAAATCGGGTCAGGCTCTTAGGCTGGAGTTGCAAGGCGCTTTGGGGGAGGTGCCTTACATCTGAGAAGTGGCGGCTCTTTCGGGGGAACGGAGCTGCCGACATCAGTCAGAGAGCAAAAAGGCGAGGCTGCTGATAGGGTGACCTGAGTGAGGCTAGGGGGAGCCTCGCAGGACTTATCAGCAGCCGCAAGCCTAAATAGGGCACTCCGATAAAGAAAAAAGAGCGCGGATGACCTGGTGAGTCATCCGCGTTTTTGTTTTTCTGCATTACAAAATTAAAAATTCGTTTAGAGGCGGGCTACTGCCCGCTTTCTCTATTAGCGACCGGGCGGGCAGTAGCCCGCCTCTAAACATACGGCGACTGTTTTGATCTAAAAGTCTT
>DASWQK010000254.1:0-2348 GCA_036403735.1 Pyrinomonadaceae bacterium | reverse complement strand
TCTGCGCCGCGGAAATGGTTTCGGCCGATAAGATCAATTTCATGGCGCGCGAAGGTCGCGGACTAATTTGCCTGCCGCTGACCGAAGAGCGCTGCGACGAACTGAATCTGCACGCCCAGGCCGCCGAGAATACTTCGCATCTGGGCACTGCTTTTACAGTATCGATCGAAGCTCGACGCGGAGTAACCACCGGAATTTCCGCGGCGGATCGCGCGACGACGATTCTGACTGCAGTCGATTCGCGCACGCGGCCACAAGATCTCGCGCGGCCCGGTCACATATTTCCACTGCGGGCGAAGAAAGGCGGCGTGCTGGTCCGTCCGGGACAGACGGAAGCCGCGGTCGACATCGCGCGCATCGCCGGACTTTATCCGGCCGGCGTGATTTGCGAAATCATGAATGAAGACGGAACGATGGCGCGGCTGCCGCAACTGCGCGAGTTCGCCAGCATTCACGGCTTGAAGATCATCAGCGTCGCCGACCTGGTTCGTTATCGCATTACCAAAGAAGTTCTGGTGCGCCGCGCGGCCGAAACAAATCTGCCGACTGTCTATGGAAATTTTCGGGCGATTGCTTTCGAAAACACAATCAACGGCGACGTGCATCTCGCGATGGTGATGGGTGATCTGAGTTCCAGCGATCCGGTCCTGGTGCGCGTGCACAGCGAGAACGTGACCTGCGATATGTTCGGCTCGACGATTGACGATACTGGTTATCAACTGCGGCGCGCGCTGGAAAAGATCTCCGAAGCCGGACAAGGCGTGGTCCTTTATCTTCGCCAAAGCGAACACGGACTCGATCTGATTCATCAATTGCGCACGTATGCGCTGATGCAGGAGCGCGGCCTAAGTAAGATGGAGGCCAGCGCCGAAACCGGTTACGGTTTGAATCGCGATTACGGAGTTGGCGCGCAGATCCTGCACGAGTTAGGACTGCGAAATATCTTGCTGTTGACTAATCATCCTCCCCGGGTAACCGCCCTCGAAGGCTTTGAATTGCAGGTCGTAGGCAACGTGCCGCTTGGGTCGCCGGCATCTCAAGAAGCGGAGACTTTAAGCGACGGCTCCGAGCGTGCGAGTAAAGTAATGTTTAGCAACACAGAGTAGTGTCTTAATTTGGGGATGAGGTCAGTACCGGGAGCGGTAGCGACCGGGTAACATCCTGGCAAACTCGATTCTTGCTTAGTTGCGACCCGGTCGCTATCGCTCCCGGTACTGACTCCGTAACGTCAACGGCAAATTAAGACTCTACCCAATACAGTCGAGCCTTGAATTTCCCCCGCTTTCAGTTTACAAACAAATAAGGCAGAGATCGGAGATCAGATGTCAGAGGTCAGTTAAGTTTCGTGTTGCTATAGAAGACCTCTGATCTCTGACCTCTGCTTTTTTCGGGCTCTTCCCCTTTCAAAATTTGAATCGATGAGATCTTTCGTTACGGTCTGCATCCATGCCCGTAGATAACCATCGCGATAACCAGGGCGAAGATAGGAGCGGCGCTGCTCAGCCGGCAGCGCGGGCGCGCGCGCGCAGACGCTTTGTCACGCGGCGCAACGCGGTGATTGCGACGATTGGTTTGGTATGCGCGGTGGTCGCTTTGGTTTTTGTCGGGTTGATCTTGTACCGCCTCGGTTATGTCGATCGCTACATCGCCGGCCAAATCAAAAACACGCTGTCGAACTATGGCATTCGCGCGGAGATAAGAGATTTTCATACTTCGCTCACACCGCAGACCGTCGAGCTATTGGGCCTCGAACTGTACGACGCAAAGACGGGCGAGCAGCTCGGCAAAATTGATCGAATGCTGGCGACTGTGCGCATCGAAGATCTCTACGCCCTCAATCTTCGTCGCAACATCAATCTGAAAGATTTGCAAATTGAAGGACTTGAATTGTGGGTGAGCTTTGATGCCCAGGGCCGCTCGAACTTCCGCAACATTCACATCCCACCGCCTGAGCCGAACCAACGTATTCTATTCGCGTACTCAACTGCGCACATCGAGCTAAAGAACTCGCAGGTTCATTACGGTGACGTGCTCCACAGCTTGTCAGGCGAAGGCCGCAATCTGCGCGCAACTATTCAGCCCGACGACCCGAACGCGCCGTCGTCCAGCTGGATGAACACGGTCGTGTTCAGCTCAACCAACTCGACGTTTATTTACGACGGCCGTCCCATCAACGATATCGATATCGAGGCGCGCGGTCGCGTCAATCAAATCCGCGCCGAGATTCAAGACCTGACCTTGCGTTCTCCCATCGCCGAAACACACCTGCAGGGCGTGATGGGCGATTGGCGGAATCTGAGATATACGCTGAATGTCACCTCGACAGTCGATCTCACTCAGGCTTCCGA
>DASWQK010000253.1:0-2057 GCA_036403735.1 Pyrinomonadaceae bacterium | reverse complement strand
TGCGACGAAGCAGAACATGTAAAGAAGGCTGATGGTTTTTTGGGGAGCCAGGAAACGGCTACAGATCATCAGCTGGAACATTCGACGAGCCACACGCGTCTAAACCTTGGCTGTTTGGCTCTTAGCCCCTTGCTCGTAGCCGTTCATGAACCTTCCGGGAATTTTCAAACGACAGATTCTCGTCGCGCGCGTCTATGGCATTCCGGTGCGCATAGACTATCGCTGGTTCATCGTCTTTGCGATGAGCGTCGCACTGATCGCCGCCAACGTCCGCAAGTATCCACTGCAACTCGGCACCTTCAGAATTCCA
The DNA here is from genome assembly GCA_036403735.1 of Pyrinomonadaceae bacterium. Lineage (GTDB taxonomy): Bacteria > Acidobacteriota > Blastocatellia > Pyrinomonadales > Pyrinomonadaceae > UBA11740. Next base: position 1,747 of record DASWQK010000253.1, on the reverse strand, counting down.
CCCATGGGTGACGCTCTGGCGTGGACCCTCGGTATCGTCACGACCCTCGCACTATTTGTTTCCGTGTTTGGTCATGAACTGTCTCACGCGTTGATGGGACGAACGGAAGGAATTGAGATTGAAGAGATCGTGTTACATCCCTTCGGCGGCCTCGCGCGTTTGAAAACTCAACCTGAAAATCCGAAAGCGGAGTTTCGCATTGCGGTCGCCGGTCCCGCAGCAAGTTTTTTGTTCTCGCTGATCGCGTTCGGGGGAATGGTGCTGACGGCGACGCTGCACTTCGATTTCGGGACTTCGTTTTTCTTTTTCATCGGCGCGGGAAATCTCTTGCTGGCGGTATTCAATTTGTTTCCAGGTTATCCGCTCGACGGTGGACGCGTGCTGCGAGCGATCATCTGGAAACGTAGCGGCAACATTCGCGAGGCCACCAGAATCGCCGGCTTCTGTGGCCAGTTGATGTCGGTGGTGCTGATCGCCTTCGGAGTTTATATGGCGCTCGCGCCTACATTCCGCGCGTACTTCATGGGCCTGTGGTCGGTTCTGGTCGGTGTCTTTTTGTTAGGCGCCGCGACCAGCGTCGTGCGCAGCACTCGTGATTCAGCGACGGTGGCCCAGGCGATGTCGCCGCCCATCGCGATCGAACCCGATCTTCCTATCACTCGTTTTGTCGATGAGATTCTGCCCCTCCATCGCCAGGTCACTTTCCCGGTGGCGCACGAACGGCGCTTGCTCGGAATTCTTTCGCTGGAAGATTTGAAGAAGATTCCGCGTGAGAAGTGGCGCAGCTTACAGGCTCGCCAGGTCATGCGAACAGTCAACGCGCAACTCTTCGTTCCTGAGAATGCGACCATCGAAAGCGTCAACGAACTGCTCGATCACAACGGCGTCGGTGCGGTTGGCGTGCTGAATGGATCGGGCGAACTTGTGGGCTTCCTGCGCCGCGGGCGATTGCGCAAGAAATAGTCAACGATCACCGTTGCCTCACGCCCATTTTTCCGCGATAATCCAAAGCGGAGCGTCCGTTAACTAGAGGCCCGGCGCGACCATCTGCGGGGAACCCTTTCCGGCAATTGGTTCTGTTAGGACAACTGATGCGAAGTTGACATCAGACGCTACTCGACTAAGCAAATGCTGCTGCTCTTGATACCAGTCAGGGAATACCTTGCGCGGTTGGCCGAACCGCGTTCGCTCGCGGACGTCGTGCTGGTTTTCTTTGTGGTTTACGGCGTGCTGAAGCTGTTGCGCGGCACTCGCGCGGCGCCGATGGCCGCGGCTATCGGAGTGTTTGCGTTTCTCTATTGGCTGGCAGTTTATGAAGGTCTGACGACACTCGAATTTGTGTTGCGAGGTGCGTTGCTTTACATCGGCGTCGCCATCATTGTTCTGTTTCAGACAGAGATTCGCCAGGCGCTGATAACGTTTGGCAATCGGTTTCGCGTCCCGTTCACGCGCCGGCATCGCGGACAATTTGGCCAAAGTATCTATGATGAAATTGTCCTGGCGGCGACAACTCTGGCGTCGACCAAGACTGGCGCCCTAGTCGTCATCGAGCGCAACGTTGGTTTGAAGGGGATCGTCGATGCGGGCGTAAGCCTTGATGCGGAACTGGGTTACGACCTAATCGTTTCGATTTTTAATCCAGCCTCGCCGCTCCACGATGGAGCAGTTATTGTGCGCGGTGATCGGATCGCGGCAGCTTCGTGTTTCTTGCCGCTGTCGGTGAATCCTTTGACCGCGAAGGAACTCG
>DASWQK010000252.1:0-3986 GCA_036403735.1 Pyrinomonadaceae bacterium | reverse complement strand
CCAGCCACTAGTAGCACCGCGTGCCGCTAATCTCTGCCCGCGTACGAACACCAGACTATTGCTTGAGGAGCTTTCGATCGATCTTGCCTCGATCGTTCTTTGGCAGGGAACGAACAAATTCGATCCAGCGCGGATACTTGTAGAGCGCGATGCGCGCTTTTACAAATTGCTTGATGTCTTCAGCGAGTGCATCGCCAGCTTGATAACCGTCGCGCGCGACGACAAAGGCTTTCGGCTTAACCAACCCGTCATCCTCGTCGTGGCCCACGACCGCGCATTCGAGTACCGCTTCATGCTGAAGCAGGCAGTTTTCAATTTCAGACGGAGCGACGAAGACGCCGCCGACCTTCAGCATGTCGTCGGTGCGCCCGTGATACCAGTAGTACCCCGACGCATCAACCTGGAATTGATCGCCGGTCGTGCACCAATCACCGGCGAATGTCTCTTTCGATTTTTCATGCGCGTTCCAATAACACAGCGCGGCTGAATCGCCTTTGATTTTCAACGTACCCATGTCGCCGGTCGGAACTTCTTGGTTGTCGGCGTCAACAATCTTCGCTTCATATCCCGGAACGATGCGGCCGAGGCTCCCGGGCCTGACCTCTTCCGGACGGTTGGTAATGTAGATATGAAACATCTCAGCCGATCCGATGCCGTCACAAATTTCTACTCCGAACGTTTCCTTCCAGCGATGATAAAGCTCGACCGGCAAAGCTTCACCCGCTGAGTAACAAAATCGAATGCTTGACAAGTCGCGCCTACTCACGTCTTCGACATTCAGCATTGCATTGATCATCGTCGGCACGGTCGTCAGAATTGTTGGCCGGTACTTCTCAATGACTTCAAACATTATCTGCGGAGTCGAGCGTTCGGCGAACAGAGCTGTAGCACCGCCGACCGCAAACGGAAATAGCAAATTTGTTCCGGTGGCATAGCCAAAGAAAAGCTTCGGCACCGACACGGTCAAATCGTTTTCGTGCACGCCCATCGTTTGTTTCGCGAACGCTTCAGTGTTGTAAGGCAAGTCGTGTTGCAGATGGACCGCGCCTTTCGGATGACCGGTCGAGCCGGAAGTGAATAACCAGATCGCGATGTCGTCGCGATGCGTCTCAGCAGCGCGGCAAACCGGCGCTTGCGCTTCGACCATCTCTCCGAACAAAAATGACTTTATGCTTTTCGGCGGATTGAACGGCTCGGCGTCGATCGCGTCTTCGTTTTGCACAATCAGCAGCGATTGCAGATATTTCGCGGAAGGAAGCGCCTGGGCGACTGGGTCGAGAAATGATTCATGAACTACAACACAACGCGCCCGCGTGTACTCGAGATAGTAGCGATAATCATCCGCGGGCAGCAGCGGATTCACCATCGTGATCACCGCCCCGATGCGCGCGGCGCCAAACCACGTCCAAATAAATTCCGGACAATCGGGCAGAACGATCAGGACCCGATCTTCCATCTCAACGCCGGCGGATCGCAGAGCGTTGCCGGCGCGATTACTCAGCCGCGCGGCTTCGCCATAAGTGTAAGTGCGATCTTTGAAGTAGAGGCAGACTTTGTTTTCGCGACCTTCCTCTAAATTGTGATAGAGGAAGTAGTCGGCCATGTTGAAGCGTTCAGGAAATTCAATCGCCATGATCAATCTAATACGAGGTCGCCGGCGTTCGCGTTTTCGTAGTTTCCTAAAGTGGTCTTGCTCGCGGCGTGGGCCAGCTCAGATCGCTGCAGTCATCAACTTGACCCAGTCATCCGCATCACGATCTAAGCAATCTTGACGGTTGCGTCTTCGAATCATCGTTCACTCTTAATCTGATCGAACGTGAGATTGCCGATGCGATACTTCTGCCAATCCTGGTAATCGAAGTGCCACCACTCAGCTTCGTAGACGGTAAAGCCTTCGGCCTCCATCGCGTCACGCAACAATTTTCGGTGCCATCGCTGCAATGAAGTGCCGCCGGGATAATCAGGATAAGCGCGCGCAGTTGTCTCGTCGTAAGTGCTGACCAACTCAACCGGCTTTCCGGTTTTTAGATCATAAAGCGTCAGATCAACCGCACAGCCGCGATTGTGCCGCGATCCTTTTGCCGGATCAGCGACAAAGACTTTCTTGTCGTTCGGCGTTGCATCCCAGAAGACTTTCGTGACGTACCAGGGTCGATACGCATCATGGACCAGCAAACCGTAACCCATCGCCCGCAGCCGCTTACTCGCGCGCACCACTGCCTCGGCCGCCGGCCGTTGCATGAACGCGCGTGGCTCAGAATAGAAGACGGTGCCTAAGAAATTATTCGTGGTCGCGTAACGAATTTCCAATTTGATGGTTGGATCGAGTTTCGTTAACTCAACCAGATCGGCTTCGCGAAAATCTCCGGTCTCTTTTGGCGGTTGCGCGGCACGGGCCTCTTTCATCAGGTCAGTTACCGGACGCAGTGGTTGAAGGTGCAGTTGGTTGCCGGTCTCCGGCTCGATCTGCCGGCGCTTGAAAACGTCTCGGTCAATCGCGATCTGGGTCGAGCGGCCGTGCGCATCGCGAGTGAAAATCACACTTTGGTTTGCATGTGGGCCAGCCGCGGCGAACCTGAATTTGTTAGTCGATGTCTCTTCGAGTGATTCAAGCTGTGCGCGTTTGAATAGCCCAAAGAGCTTTCCGTCTTTTTCGAGAATAATGAGGATGTCATTATCCGGGCCGTACTCACCGATCAAACCACGCCAACGGGCTGGAGCGGGCGCTGGTTTCGCTTCAGGACCATTCAGATTTACTTGCGGCGCGAGGGTTAGCAGAAGTGAAGGGCGATGCCTTGCCGATACACACCTGGTCGGTATCGGGATCGCAACCAGCAGTAGTACGACGGCAGTCCACGTTGCTCGAAATCCTTGTGATGTTCGTTGCATCTTCAGTTTTTCTGGTCGCACCGATTATACGCAAGTCGATCGATATTGAGGATAACGAATGCGTTACAAACAGTCATCGAAACTTGCAAGAAAAAGAATTGTTGTCGTGCTTGACAGACCGAATACGATTCTCATTTTGCCGTCTCAGGTCGTCCTCGCTTTCAACAGAGCCGTCCGAATCCGATGTGGCTATTCTGCAAATCCCTGGTTTTGATGGTCGTACTTTTTGCATGGTGTTCAACCATTGCCGCCCAGGATCTCGACAGCGTCACGATCAGTGGAAAAGTGACTGATCAAAACGGAGCCGTAGTTCCGGGCGCGAGTATTACCGCAACGCTCGTCACCACAAAGATCGAGCGGACGACTGTCGCCAATGGCGACGGTAACTACAAGCTGATTCAGCTCTCGCCCGGCGTTTATAACATCAAAGCGTCGTTTGCGAATTTTGCCACGGAAGAAAAAACAAACCTCACGACCATTGCAGCTGAGAACGTGCAACTCGATTTTGTTTTGAAGCCGGCGACTGTTACCGCTGAAGCTGTGGTAGTAAGCGTCGCTTCGCTAACCCAGGTCGATACAACCCGCACGGTTGTGGGCGGCACAGTCACGACTCGCGAGATCGAGAGTCTGCCCGTGGCATCGCGCTCGCCGCTCGATCTGATCTTCACGCTCGGCGGCGTTAGCGAAGAGGCACTTTCGACGCGCGACTTGGCTGACGACAAAACTGCCCGCACGACGCCCGAAGAAGCCGGGAGTTTCTCTTTGTCCGGCGGCACGGCATATTCGAACAACATCACGATCGACGGGCTCGACAACAACGACGATCGATCGGCCACCCAGCGCTTCACGCCCTCGATCGAAGCTATTGAAGAAGTGCAGGTCATTCGCAATCAGTTCGCCGCCGAATACGGCCGCGCTTCGGGCGGCCGCATCAACTTGCGCACGCGCGGCGGCTCGCACAAGTTTCGTGGCCGGGCTTTTTATTTCTTTCGCGATGAATCGCTCGACGCGAATACCTGGAAGAACAATACACTTGGGGTGAAGCGTCTGCCGCTGCAGGAGCACGATCCGGGATTTACTTTGAGTGGCCCGATCGT